>JAFAYS010001185.1 GCA_019240175.1 Chloroflexota bacterium
CTTGATCCCGGCAGATGAGTAGTTGCCAAGCATCAAGCAGTAGGCGGGACGAAGCGCCGCTCTGGCAAGCGCGCTTTGCCCCGCGATGATAATGAGGCCGGCGTCAATTTCAAAGATGCTTAGTGCGGCTCAGCCTGGGCGCACAACAGACCACGATGCTTATCCACGATCGATGCGCCAGCGCTTGCGAACCGTATTGTCGCCCTCGTAGCTGGTCGAGCTCGCCTGCTCAAGGTCCAGCTCGAAGAGAATATAGCGCTCAGCCGGTGTGAAACTTGAGGCTTTCGTCGCGATCTGACGCAGCGCCGGGTCTTCCACGAGCTGTGCGTGTCCGGAGATGAAGAACTCGCCGCCCCCGCCGCCCGAATTCTCCACCGAGCAATGCATAGCATAGCGAGCATCGCGCTGGAGGTCGTGGCCCTTAGGCGAGGTTGGTTCCATGAACAGGAACAAACGCCCTTGCCCAACAATCGGCGTGACGGGATGGACGCGCGGCGCGCCATCGGGGCGAATCGTCGCCAGGTAGGCAACGCCAGAGCTCACTAAGCGTTCAACGCCGAATGCAGCCAGCTCGGGATCAGCGGTTTCCAGTTTGTTCCAGCTCATCGTGTTCATCCCTACTGTAAAAAGAAGCGGTGCCGGGCGACCAGCAATGCATCAACCCTGACGAAGCCCAATAATATTGCCGTCGACGTCGCGCACCGATGCAATCAGCCCGCCGCCGCCAATATCTTTGATCTCCTGCTCGATGTGCGCGCCGGCGTCCAGGAGAGCTTGGAGACTTTGCTTGATATCGTCAACGTCGTAGTAGGCTGTCATGCCCGCCTTGTGGCCATGAGGATCTAAGCCTATTTCCAGATCGCCAACCTTGAATCCAATATAATACGGCGAATCTGCATACGGCTCGACGCCCAAGAATGTTTGGAATGTCGCCTTGGCGCGGGCTACGTCCGTAACGGGATAGATCACAACTCTAATGCCTTGATTCATCTGGAAGCCTCCTCACTGATAGATGATCATTCCGCCCAATCAGCAACCAACTGTGTCGCGCTCAGCTCACCGCTTTCTTCACCAGCGCACTGATCTTTTCCTCTTCGGCAGCCGTCAGCTCCTTGAGCGCGAAGGAGGTGGGCCACATTGCACCCTCATCGAGGTTGGCGTCTTCGTTGAAGCCGAACGTCGCGTACCTGGTGTTGAACTTCGATGCGGCTGTGAAGAAGCAGATGACCTTGCCGTCCCGGGCATAGGCGGGCATGCCGTACCAGGTTTTCGGCGCGAGGGCGGGTGCGCTGGCGGTGACAATCTCATGGAGCCGACTGGCCATGGTACGGTCTGGCTCCGGCATCGCCTCGATCGCCGCGAGCAGGTCGCTTTCCCCGGCTGCCCGGTTCTTGTTGGCGCGCTCTTCCGCCTTCAACTCTTTGGCGCGCGCCTTCATCGCAGCTCGTTCCTCGTCTGAAAAGCCCTGAGTATCCTTCTTTTTCGTCTGGCTCATAGAAACCTCCTTATACTGTCTTGGAAACGTCGTCGCGGCTCGAAGACGAACCGCTATGCTGATTAATACTCCTGCGGCATCGCCTCGCCGGTCTCCAGCAGCGTCTTCATGTTGCTGAGAATCCACGCCCAGCCGCCGCTCTGCAAGCCCTGGTAGGTCGCCGTCTCGCCCTGGAAATCCTCGTGAACCACCGTGACCTTCGTCACGCCGCCAGACATCGCTTCCAGCTCCCAGGTCACGCGCGTGGGCGCATCCTCGTTCATGGGCGGCCAGAGGGAGTGGTAGGTGTGCACCAGCCGGTTGGGCGGATCGGACAGAACAACCTCACCCTCCACGATGGGAGTGCCGTTCGGCATGTGGTAGGTAAAGGGTGATCCGACGGTGAGATCGGTCTTAAGCGTACTGCCATAATAGTAGCGGGAGGTAAACTCTGGCGTGGTGATCGCTTCCCACACGCGCTCCTGCGGTGCCTTAATGATGATCTGATGCACGATGCGGGGCTTTGGATCTGTGGTCATAAGACTCCCTCCTTCAAGCACGGTTTTGAGATCGGCCAGGGCGCTCGCACGCGCTGCCGAGTATTTATTGATCCAGCGGTCTGAGATGAGCTGGATTGGAACCGGATTCAGGTAGTGCAGTTTTTCGCGGCCTACTTTGCGCGTGGTGATCAGCCCAGCCTCCTCCAGCACGCGCAGGTGCTTCATCACGCCGAAGCGCGTCATCGGCAGCTGCGACTCCAGCTCGGTGAGCGTGCGTCCATCGCGCTCAAAGAGGAGGTCAAGCAGCCAGCGACGGTGATGGTCGGCGAGGGCGCGAAAAACAGGTTCGTCTTCCATACCAATATTATATGTGACTTAATGGTCACATGTCAAGCAGCAATTTAGCCAATACATAGTCAGAAAAGGCCGAAAATACTTGCCGTGAGTCAGAAATTAATCGCGCATAAACCTGCACGAATGCGAAAGAGTTTCTCCTGTCCACACATAAATATCTGTGGAGTCTCATCTCGTATGGCGATCATTGAGGGTACATAGCCGCAGGAGAAGCAATCTTCGTTTAGATCAGGCTTACACAGGATTATTGGCAGCGGCTCATGAGGTCCAAGGAATAGGCTTGGTGCGGATCTGCATAGAGAAATAGCGGGATAGATATCCAGATAATCTCTAACGAGGTTGATGACTTGCCGTCGAGAGTTGTGCGGCTTTTGTGCACACTCACTGTTATACTGTTTATAACCATGGTATGTGGTGGAGTCCCACGGTGCGGCGTCTTTGCTTAGCGATACACAAGCAGACCAGCAAGCCGTTGGGAAAGACTGTGTCGCCGGCATTAACGCGATGAGGGCACCAAGGAGAAGAGATGACGTTTCCATTCGACTATCTCAACATGAGCGATCCAGAGCATGTCGATTGGGTGAAGTCGCAGCGCAATCCGGAGCTGTGGCACGCCGCCGCGATCGCCTGTGTCAACACCCTCGGCGATCCCTGCGACTTCCTGGTCTGGCTCATGGATCAGCCAGAGACTGATCGGGCGACGGCTGGATATATCTTCTTTGGCGCGTTCGGCTCCGCATACCTACAAGGGCAGCGCGATTTTGGGGGTGAAGGCTTGTCCGACGAGGAGTGGCTGGCTACCATGCAGGCCATTTGCCAGCGGGCGGCCAGCACCGGCTTCACCAATGATGCGCTGGGACTGCATCCCGGGTATGCAAGTGAGCGCCAATTGTGCCTCGACGTGATCAGGCGCGGTCAGATCGCGGTTGGGGTTGCCATTCCGGATGCGCTGCTCGACCCTCCTTTTCCCCGTGAGCAGGCGCGCCGATATTGTATCGAAGATGGAGCGGTGCTGGATG
>JAFAYS010000251.1 GCA_019240175.1 Chloroflexota bacterium
AGGGCCACGGTCTGATCGATCTCATGCGGGCGATCCAATCGGTCTAAAGTGTGGAGGTCGGTATGCAGCAGGTAGCAGGCTTTCCCTACTTCGAGGTCCAGTTCAACAAAGACGGCGCGATCGTTGCGCAGAGCGAGGTCACGCAGATCGCCAATTTCGCCGGGCAGGGCACAATCACCGATTTGCTGGTGATCGCTCACGGCTGGAACAACGACATCAACGACGCTCGCGGCTTTTACAAAACCTTCTTCGGCCAGGTTCGCCAGCGGCTGGATCAAGCGGCGCTGCCGGGTCTCGCCGGGCGCTCGTTCGCGATCCTGGGCGTGCTCTGGCCCTCCAAAAAATTCGCCGAAAAAGAGCTGATACCAGGCGGCGCGGCTAGCACGGCGGGCGCGATCAGCAACCAGCTAATCCTGGATCAGCTCGCAAATCTCAAAGGCGCGTTCGATGCGCCGAACGCCGACACAACCCTGGGCCAAGCTGCAGCGCTGGTGCCCAGGCTTGAAAGCTCACCCGCCGCCCGTGCGGAGTTTGCCGCGCTGCTGCGCCAATTAATGCCCGGCGCGCCGGCGCAAGAAGGCGAAGTGCCGGCGCAGTTCTTCAAGCTGACCGGCAAAACGCTGATGGAGCGGCTAGGCAAGCCGCCGCGCATCGACGGAGCGGCGCGCGTGGTTGGCGGTGGGGCAGCCCTGGGATCGGCAGGCCATGCAGCGGGAATCACGGATGTGGGACAGATGCTGACCGGCGTGAAGGCCGCCGCGCTGAACCTGCTGAACTTCATCACCTACTACCAGATGAAAGATCGGGCGGGCGTGGTGGGCCAGAAAGGACTGTACCAGGTGCTGCGCAAGCTGCGCGAGAAGCGGCCCAATCTCAAGCTGCACCTGATGGGCCATAGCTTCGGCAGCCGTCTGCTCTCGGCGGCGGTCAACGGCCCCGACGATCAGCCCGCACTCCAAGTGAACAGCCTGACAATGCTCCAGGCGGCCTTTTCGCACAATGGCTTTGCCGAGCGCTTCGACGGCAAGCGCAACGGCTTTTTCCGCCGTGTTGTCGCCGAGCATCGCGTCAGCGGGCCGATCCTGATCAGCCACACGCCCAACGACACCGCTGTCGGCCTGGTCTACCCGATCGCGTCGCGGCTGGTGGGGCAAAACGCCTCCGCGATCGGCGACAAAAACGACCCGTTCGGCAGCATGGGCCGTAACGGCGCGCAGAAAACTCCGGAGGCGATCGACGGCAAGCTGCTGGATGTTGGCGGCGCGTATAGCTTCAAGGCCGGCAAGGTCTATAATCTCAGCGCCGACGACTGGATCAAGAATCACTCCGACATCAGCAACCGGCAGGTGGCCTACGCGCTGCTCGTGGCGATCGCCGCAACCTGAGCGCTTGCTAAAGGCGGGAAAGATCCAGCCGGCGCGGACACTTCCTGATCTGTCCGCGCCGGCTGCTATACGTGAAAGGTTTGTGTGTCGTGAGCGCTACTGCTGGCGCGCGAAGGGCAGGAAGGTAAACTGAAGCGACATCTTGAAGATCTGCACGCCGTTGTTTAAGCTCGGCATAAACAGCAGATCGCGGCGCACTTCCAGCTCTGTGGCCCAGGTCGGGCTAGGCAGCTGATCACGCACGACTGGATGAGCCGGGTCGCTGATATCGACGGTTGTGATTATCTGCATCCCGATGGTTTCGCTCACCAGCGCTACCGCGCCTGCCACTCTCACAGCTGTCGCCCGCATGGGCAGCCGCGCGACCTCAACCAAGGACGGCTCACCGTCGATCTCGCCCCAACGCATAATCACCAGACCGCACTCGCTCGCCACATAGATCAGCTCGCCCGCCACGTCAAGACCCGAAGCACCGTCGCAGCTCTGACCCAGCGAATAGTTTCGTACCCACTCACCGTCCAGGTCGCTGATGACAACGCCCACATCGCCGGCCATATAGACATGATCGCCGGCGACGACGACCTCGTCGACGATGCTCAGCGAATCTTGCCTGATACTGCGGATCGCGCTCGGATCGCTCACATCTAAAATCTCGAATCCGCTTATGGTGCCAAGATACACGCGTGTGCCAGACACATCCAGCCGCCAGGGCATGTTGCCCCTCACGATGCTACCCAGCAGCACCGGCTGATCCGGATCGCTCACATCCACAACTTGAAGACCTTGAAAAGCCTGGTCATACGTTTCAAATGGCACAATCGACAGGTATGCGCGGTCGCCGACGACTTTGACGCCCAGCACATCGCGT
>JAFAYS010000143.1 GCA_019240175.1 Chloroflexota bacterium
CAGCTGGCGCGTCTTTGGATGCACAGATCGGCGAGGACTGGACGCGCACGCTGAATCTGATCCCGCTGGTGATGAAAGCAGCCCTGGGCCGTGCGCCGGCGATCAAGGTGTTCGGTACCGACTATCCCACGCCGGACGGTACCGCGATCCGGGATTATATCCACGTCAACGATCTGGCCGACGCGCACATCAAGGCTATAGAGTACGTGATGGCGCAGGACAAGTCGCAGATCTTCAACCTCGGTACCGGCACCGGCTCGTCGGTGCAGGAAGTTGTCGACACGGCCAAGCGCCTCAGCGGCGTCGAAATTCCGGTTGAGTATCAGGGCCGGCGGCCTGGCGATCCTGTCGCGATCTACGCCGACAGCGACAAGGCGGGCGAGTTGCTGGCCTGGGAGCCGCAGTATGGCCTTGAGGAAATCGTGGAAAGCGCCTGGAAGTGGCACTCGACTCACATCGACGGCTACGACACCAAGTAGCGGCGATGATCCCGTGAGCGCGCCATGAATGTCTCGCTGATGCTGTTAGCGGCCTACCTGCTCGGCGCGATACCATGTTCCTACCTGGTGTCGCGTTGGGCCGGTCGTGATCTGCGCGCGCTGGGCGACGGCAATATCGGCGCGCATAACGTGATGCGGCATGTCGGGCGCGGCTGGGGCTGGCTCGCGCTGCTGCTGGATGCGGCTAAGGGCGCGCTGGCGGTGCTGCTCGCGCTCTACGTCGCCGGTCCCGGCTGGCTGCCGGTGCTCGCGGGCTGGCTCGCCGCGCTGGGCCACAACTATCCGCTCTGGCTGCGTTTCCGGGGCGGCAAAGGGCTGGCGACCAGTTTCGGCGTAGTGCTGGCGCTCTTTCCTGGTTTGATCTGGCTGATCCTTGGTGGCGCGGCGCTCCTCCTGCTGCTGACTCGCAATCTGGCGTTTTCGGGCGTGGCGCTAGGGCTTGCGCTGTCCGTGATCGCCTGGCTGTCGGACTATCCCGTGAGCTACGTCGTCGCGCCGCTTGGCCTGCTGCTGCTGATGGCCTGGAAACAACTGCCGGATCTGGTGCGCATGTGGCGCGAGGCGCCCGATAAGCGCGATCTGATCATGAATCGCTGGATTCGGGATCGCGAGGCCAAGCTTTAGCGCTGTGGCGATCTGAGATGTTTTCGCTTTCCTGTTTCTCGGCTACACTGCGCAGGCATTTAATCTTCACTAGGCTGGATAGACTATGCTGCAACATGTAACAATTGCCTTTATCGGCGCGGGCATGATGGGCGAGGCGATGATCGCCGGGCTGCTCAAAGAACAGTTGGTTCCGGCGGATCAGATCATTGCCACGGGGCCGCGCCCGGAGCGCCGCGAGGCCCTGCAAGAAAAGTTCGGCATTCGCGTCACCGACGACAACCGTGAGGCCGCGCAGGCCGCCGATGTGCTGGTCTTCTCGCTCAAGCCGCAGACACTGCCCAAGGTGCTGCCCACGCTGCGCGGCGCGGTGACCTCCAAAGACCTGGTGCTGTCGATCATCGCCGGCGCGACAATCGCCACTTTTCGCGATACGCTGGGTCATGCCGCGATCGTTCGCGCGATGCCGAACACGCCGGCCCAGATCGCGGAGGGCATGACGGTCTGGACTGCTACCGAGGCCGTCACGGAGCAGCAGCAGGGCATGGCCGCGACGATCCTGGGCGCGCTGGGCCAGGAGCACTACGTCGCCGACGAAAAGTATCTCGACATGGCGACCGCCCTATCGGGCACCGGGCCGGCCTACTGCTTCCTGCTGCTTGAGGCGATGGTGGATGCGGGCGTGCATATGGGCTTTCCGCGGCGTGTGGCGGAGGAGCTGGTGCTGCAAACCATGCATGGCTCGGTGCTCTTCGCGATGCAGTCGGGCAAGCATCTGGCCGAGCTGCGCAACATGGTCACGTCGCCCGGCGGCACTACGGCGGAGGCGCTGCACGCGCTTGAGCGCGGCGGCTTGCGCACCGTGATGGCCGATGGCATCTGGGCGGCCTACCGGCGGGCGCAAGATCTGGGTGGAAAGACAAAATAGAACCTAGAACCCAGAACCTAGAACCTAGGAAAACAAACGAACAAACGAACAAACGAACAAAAGCAAGTATTTGAGGTGGAAGCTTGCCGAGTTTCCGTGGGGAGAGTTGAGGAGTGAGGGCCTGATTATGAATCTAAAGGCCGATCATCATTGCATGCTTGTCTTACCTCTAGGTTCTAGGTTCTTAGTTCTAGGTTCTTCGATTTGGAGGCGCTATGAGCCGGTTTTATCGTCCACGCCTGATCACCCAAGAAGATCCCGCGTACCAGAAACATGTTGCGCAGATGATGCTGCAGCGGGCAAATCAGCGCGCGATCAAGCCGCCGTCTCAGCGCGATCTGTTTGGCGGCGAGGTTGAGACGGTGTTGCGCGGCGCGCTATCCGAGCGCTTCTCGCTTTCGGATCGGCGGATTGTAGAGTACGATGAGCGTATCGGGCGCGGTATGCAGCGCAAATACCGTGAGCTAGACGCCGTGATCCTCGATGGGCAATCGCGTATCCATGTCTTCGAGATCAAGGCCAGCCGCCGCACAGGATCGATTCACCGTGCGCTGCGCCAGCTGCGCGATACGCGGTCGATCCTGTCGCTGGCCTTTCCGTCGGTCAGCACCACAGTCTTGCTG
>JAFAYS010000201.1 GCA_019240175.1 Chloroflexota bacterium
CGTAGCCAGCCGCAAAGATATGGCACGTATCCACGCACACGCCGATCCGCTCCGGGTGCGAAACGTTTTCCAATAGCCAGGCCAGCTCCTCGAAGCGACCGCCGAGGCACGTGCCCTGGCCTGCCGTGGTTTCCAGCAGCACCATCGTGTCGCCGCCGACACCCTCGGCAAACAGGCGGTTCAGCGCCTCGGCCTCGCGCACCAGGCCCGCATCACAGCCGGAACCGGTATGCGCACCCGGATGTGTCACCAGGTACGGAATGCCGAGCTGCTCACAGCGCTCTAGCTCGTGCGCAAACGCCGCGATCGATTTTTCCCACAGGTCATCTTTGGGCGACGCCAGGTTGATCAAATACGAGTCATGCACGATCAACGGGCCGATGCCGGTCCGCTCCTGCTCCGCCTTGAACTTTTGAATCGCTTCATCATCGAGCGGCTTGGCGTTCCACTGCCGCTCGTTTTTGCTGAAGATCTGCATCGTCCGGCAGCCGACCGTCTCGCCACGCGCAAATGCGGTGTGCAGTCCGCCGGAGACTGACATGTGTGCGCCAAAATTCATGAAGCGCATTATAGCACTGCTGGCAAGTGAGGAATAGCAGAACAAAGGAACAAACGAACAAGGGAACAAAAGGGAGAACAAAGACGCCCAGAGGGCACCCGGAACAAAGAACAAAAGCAAGTACCACTGTTCCCCCTCGCCTGCCGCAACCGACGCCGAAGCCGGCGGAGGTTCGGGGAAGGTGATGCCGAACAGGGTGAGGCAGGGGTGAGGGCCTACCAAAGAACAAACGAACAAACGAACAAACGAACAAATACAAACCGCGAGAGTTTTGTTCTTTTGTTTCCTTGTTCCCTTGTTCACCCGCAGAACCTGCCTTTCTCACCAGCCCATAAGCGGACTCATGCTATAATGCACAGCCGTTCGCTTACCAGGCGTGCGGAGGCGTGCCCTGCGCGCTATCTACATTTTCTATTCCAGAGGTATTACTCGTGCCAACGATCCTTGTCGTCGATGACGATGTAAATCTGCTTTCGTCGCTCGGAGCAACGCTGGAGGCCGACGGTCATCGTGTGCTGCGCGCCAGCCGGCTTGATCAGGCGGGCCGCTACGTCGCCACCGAGATGATCGATGTTGTGCTGCTCGAAGTCGAAACCGAGCATGGACGCGGCTGGGATTTTCTGCGCGAGTTAACGACCCTGCGCAACGTACCGGTGATCGTCGCCAGCAGCCACGGCCTGGAAGAAGATATCGTCGCCGCGCTGGATCTCGGAGCCTCCGATTATCTGACCAAGCCTTTTCGGACCAATGAACTGACGGCCCGGATTCGCCGCCGTATGCGCGATCCGCAGAGCCAGCGCCCGGCTGCGCCGCAGCCAAGCGCTCCCAGCCCGGCGGCCCGACCACCGGTCGCTCCCGCGCCAGCCGCTACGGGCTACCCCGACGAAGAGTTCGATCCCGACGCGCCGCTGTTTATGGGACTGGCCGACGAGCACTCGCTGCTGCAAGAGCGGACCGCCGTCGAGGCCTACTCTGGGAATATTGAAGAATTGCCGCTCGGTGCACGCCTGCGCGCCGCCCGGCAGCGCGGCAACCTGTCGCTGGTGCAGGTAGAGCTAGACACCAAGCTGCGCATCTGGTATCTGCAAGCGATGGAAGAAACCCGCTTCGGGATGCTGCCGCGCGGCATGGCCGAGCAGATGCTGCGCACCTATGCCCAATATCTGGGCCTGAACGTCGAGCACACCGTCAGCGACTACCGCGAAGAGTTCGCCGATCTTCCGGTGCAGCCGCTGGCCTACCTGGGCGGCAAGCCCGAGCCGCGCGAGATCCCACGCTGGATCGTGGTTGGCGTCTCGGCGCTGCTGGCGTTGATCATTGGACTGGGCGGTCTGTGGTACCTCGTGCCGGATCAGGTGCTCGCACTCAACGACAATATTCGCACCATGATCAACCCGCCGACTGCCACCGCCACGCCGACAATTACACCGCCGCCCACGCTCACGCCGACCGCGACGACCACGCCGACCGCGACGGCGACGACCACACCGACGGCAACGGCAACGGCCACACCCACGCTCCAGCCGACGATCGATCCGAGTATCACCGCGACCGCCGGCCCGTAGCCAATCGAACAGACGACACAGGAGCGGACTGAAAATCCGCTCCCGTTGATTCTCAGGAGGTCACTTATGACAGCGCCTTGGCCAACCATGCTTTGGAGCCAGTTCGAGGCAGCGATCTACATGCTGGATCATGCCATCGCCGATTGTCCCGACGACCTATGGCACGCGAGCTTGTGGGGCGAGCACTCGGATCGTCCGGATCTTTCGCAGTTCTGGTATGTATCGTTCCATACGCTCTTCTGGCTGGATCTTTACCTGAGCGGCTCAGTCGAAGGCTTTGCTCCGCCCCCGCCATTCACGCTCAACGAGCTTGATCCGGCTGGTGTGCTTCCCGAACGTCCGTACACCAAAGCCGAGCTGCAAACCTACCTGGCCTACTGCCGCCGCAAGTGCCAGACGACGCTTGAGTCGCTGACCGACGAGGCAGCCAATCGACGCTGTACATTTCCCTGGATGTCAATCAACAGCTTTGGGGAATTACTGATCAACACTATGCGCCACGTTCAGGAGCATGGCGCGCAGCTGCGCTTGTTCCTCGGCCAGCAGCGTGGCATTGAGGCGGGCTGGCGCGCCTATACTGCGAGCTAGCACAGGCAGCTGACAACCAACGAAAAAGGAGCGGATTTCGATCCGCTCCTTCTCGATTCTTTATCGGCTACACACCTTATGCGCCAACCGGCTCATCCTGCTGCTGGCTGCTGGCCGTGAATTTGTCACGATTGAAGTAGATGATGCGCTTCCAGACGGCGGTGACCTGATCGGCGAAGACCACCACCAGATCCTGTGGCTGGGCCTGCTTCAGCGCTTGCTCGACCGCCTCGATCTCCGACAAGATCGTCGTGATCTGCGATTCGCTCATGCCGCCGTTGAGCGCGCCCTGCCTGACCAGCCCGACCGCCTCGCCGGGCTTGCGTCCGCGTAGCGTGGCGTCCTGCTTGATGATCATCCGATCGAACATGCGCGCGCCCAGTTCACCCAGGCGCAGCAGATCTTGATCCCGCCGGTCGCCAGGTCCCGAGATCACGCCGATCACCTGCTTGTGATTGGGCCGCAGCTTGGTCACCAGATCGACCATGTGCTCAAGCGCCGCCGGATTGTGGCCGTAATCCATGATCACGCGGAACGGATGCTCGTCAAAGATATTGAGCCGGCCCGGCGTCTGGTAGAACGAGGTCGTGAAGGTGCGCAGCGCCTGGCGAATCGTCTCGACCGGCACATCTAGAGCATAGGTGATCGCCGCCGCCGCCAGCGCGTTGGCCACGTTGACGCGCGCCTTGCCTTCCAGCGTCGCCGGGATCAGATGCGTCCACAGCAGCGGAATATACTGCTCGTCGTCGTAGACCGCGATCATCTCGCCGCGCACGCCCTGCTGCAACACTACCGCCACGCCACCCTCGGCGATGTGCTCGCGCAGCGGCTCGGGGCCGTCGTCGCCGCCGTGCATCGAGAAGAGCACAATCCGGCCGCCAGCCCGATCGCGCATCGCCAGCGTCAGCGGATCGTCGGCGTTGAGCACGCTTGAGCCGGTTTTATGCACCACCTCGACCACCAGCGACTTGATGCGCGCCAGGTCTTCCAGCGTATCGACACCGCGCAGCCCAAGATGATCGGCCTGCACGTTGAGCACCGCGCCGACATCGCAGCGATCGAAGCCCAGACCTTCGCGCAGAATGCCGCCGCGCGCCGTCTCAAGCACCGCCGCCTCGATCGTTGGATCTTTCAGCGCCATGCGCGCGCTCCACGGCCCCGTCAGATCGCCGCGCATGTACAGTTCGCCGTCGATGTAGATGCCGTCGGTTGTGGTGAGGCCGGTGCGCAGGCCATGCATCTTGAGAATATGCGCGACCATCCGCGAGGTTGTGGTCTTGCCGTTGGTGCCGGTGATCGACACGATCGGAATGCGGCTCTGCGTGTTGCGCGGAAACATCATATCGATCACGGGCTTGGCGACATTGCGCGGCGTGCCCTCGGAAGGCTGCAGATGCATGCGAAAGCCCGGCCCGGCGTTGACCTCGACAATTCCGCCGCCGGTCTCACGCAGCGACTCGGCAATGTTCGGCGAGATAATGTCGATGCCGGCGATGTCTAGGCCGACCACGCGCGCCGCGCGCCGGGCGATCTCAAGATTGTCGTAGTGGATCTCATGCGTGCGATCGATCGCGGTGCCGCCCGTGGAAATATTGGCTGTCGAGCGCAGATAGAAGATTTCGCCCTCGGGCAACACACTTTCGACTGTCAGACCGGCCTGCTCCAATAGGCGCTCGGCCTGCTCGTTGACCGTCAGCCGCGTCAAAACCTTCTCATGGCCGATGCCGCGCCGCGGGTCGCGGTTGGTGATCTCGATCAGCTCGGCGATCGTATGCTTGCCGTCGCCGACGACGTGCGCCGGCACACGCTCGGCCACCGCGATCACCTGATCGTTGACGACCAGCACGCGATAATCTTTGCCGTACAGATAGCGCTCGACCAGCACCGAGGATCGATATTGCGCCGCTTGCTCATAGCCCCAGCGCACCTGCTCGGCATCTTGCAGATTCAGCGACACGCCGCGACCGTGGCTGACGTCGAGCGGCTTGGTGACCACGGGATAGCCGATCCGCTCGGCAGCCGCGACTGCATCGTCGGCGGAGCGCACCAGCCGGTTGCGCGGCACGGGCAGGCCCACATCATCAAGCAGCTTGTTGGTCAGCTCTTTATCGCTGGCTGTCTCCACGGCGATATGCGAGGTGAGGCTGGTAACGCTGGCCCGAATACGCTTCTGGTATTTGCCGTAGCCCAGCTGCACGAGGCTGTGATCGTCCAGGCGAATCGCGGGAATGCCACGTCGCCGCGCCTCATCCACCAGCGACATAGTAGTCGGCCCCAGCGCCAGCCGCTCGGTCAGGCGGATCAGCTCCTCAAGCTCGGCCTTGTAATCAAACGGCGCGTCCGGCTCAGTGACGTTGCCCGCGCGA
>JAFAYS010000227.1 GCA_019240175.1 Chloroflexota bacterium
GCAGCATCCGTTCGGCACCGACGATCTGGGCCGCGATCAGCTCAGCCGCATCATCTACGCGGTGCGCACGGCGGCAATCGTCGGGCTGGGCACGTCGGCGCTTTCGCTGCTGATCGGCGGCGCGATCGGCGCGATCTCGGGGATGCGCGGCGGCTGGCTCGACTCGCTGCTGATGCGGCTGGTCGATATCTTCAACTCGTTTCCTTCGATCTTGCTGGCGGTAATTCTGGCGGCCACGCTGGGCCAGAGCGTTTTTACGATCGTGATTGCGCTGGCGATCACCAGCTGGGCCGGCTACGCGCGCCTGGTACGCGGCCAGGTGCTGGCGCTCAAAAACAACGAGTATGTGCAGGCCGCGCGCACACTGGGTGCCAGCGAGCAGCATCTGATCACGCGCTACGTGCTGCCCAACATTCTCGGCCCGATCGTCGTGGCGCTGAGCTTCGGCATTCCCTACGCTATGACCGCCGAGGCCGGTTTGTCGCTGATCGGCGTGGGCATTCGGCCACCGGAACCATCCTGGGGCAACCTGATCAATCTCGGCATCGGCAAGATGCGCGGCTTTCCGCACCTGGCGATCTGGCCGACGGCGCTGTTTAGCCTGACGCTGCTGGCGTTTACCTGGCTGGGCGACGGCCTACAGGAGATCTTCAACGCGAAAGGAGACCGCTAAATGCCGACGCCGCTGCTGGAAGTCAACGATCTGTGGGTCGAGTTCAAACGTCCGGGCGGGATCGTCCACGCGGTTAACGGCGTCAGCTTCAGCCTGCAGCCCGGCGAAAGCCTGGGCATTGTCGGCGAGTCCGGCTCCGGCAAATCGGTGGCGATGCTGGCGCTGACGGGCTTGATCGCGCGCAACGGCAAGATTGTGCGCGGCGAGGCGCTCTTTGACGGCGAAGATCTGACCAGGCTGAGCGCCCACGAGCTGCGCGAGATTCGCGGTCGCGACATCGGCATGATCTTTCAAGATCCGATGACCAGCCTCAACCCGATTATGCGCATCGGCAAGCAGATCACCGAGGGCATGCTGCTGCGCAACTATCCGCCGGCCCAGGCCAAGGCGCGCGCGACCGAGCTGCTGCGCCGGGTCGGCATCCCCAATCCCGAGCAGCGCTTCAACGATTATCCGTTTCAGTTTTCGGGCGGCATGCGCCAGCGTGTTATGATCGCCCTGGCGCTGGCGCTGAAGCCTAAGCTAATCATCGCCGATGAGCCGACGACCGCGCTGGACGTGACGATTCAGGATCAGGTACTGACCTTGCTGGACGAGTTGCGCGAGGAGATCGGCATGGCCCTGATCATCATCACCCACGATTTCGGCGTCGCGACCAATCACTGCGACCGGATCAGCGTGATGTACGCCGGCGAGCTCATGGAAACCGCCCGTGTCGATCAGCTGATCGCGCGCACGGCGCATCCATACTCGGTGGGCCTGCTCGAAAGCACGATGGAGATCGGCCACGGCAAGCAGCCAATTCAGCCGATTCCCGGCAATCCGCCCAGCGCGATGATCGTGCACAAAGCCTGTCCCTTCGCGCCGCGCTGCCGCTTCGGCACCGAACAATGCTTCGAGCAGAAACCGCCGCTGCGCCGCGTCGAAGCCGGCCATCTTTCGGCCTGCCACTACGCCGAGGAGGTGATGCAGCATGTCGCTGAACAGATCCACAGCTAAGCCACTGCTGCGCGTCGAGCACGTGTCGAAGATTTTTGCGCGTGGCCGCGAGCAGTTCAAAGCCGTCGACGACGTGTCGATCGAGCTTGAGGCTGGCAAAACGCTGGGCATCGTCGGTGAGTCCGGCTCGGGCAAGTCCACGCTGTCGCGCTGCATCATTCGGCTGTACGAGCCGGACGCGGGGCGCGTCTTCTTCGACGGCGAAGACTTTACCGCGCTGTCGGCCAACACGCTGCGCCGGAAACGCCAGGACATTCAGATGATCTTTCAAGATCCGCTGGCCAGTCTCAACCCAATGATGACCGTGGCCAAAGCGATCGAAGACCCGCTGATCATCCACAAGGTCGGCACGCCCCGCGAGCGCGCACGCAGGGTCCACGAGCTGCTGGAGCTGGTCGGGCTTGACCCGACGGCGGCCAACGCGTTTCCGTTCGAGTTTTCGGGCGGGCAGCAGCAGCGCATCGGCATTGCGCGGGCGCTGGCGCTCAAGCCCAAGCTGCTGATCTGCGACGAGGCGGTCAGCGCGCTCGACGTGTCAATCCAGGCGCAAATCTTGCGGCTGCTGCAAGATCTTCAAGCGCAGCTCGGCCTGGCCTATCTGTTTATCTCGCACAACCTGGCCGTCGTCGAGCACATGAGCGACGATATCGGCGTGATGCACCTGGGCAAGCTGATCGAGTACGCGCCGGTCAAGGAGATTTTTCAAGCGCCCAAGCAGGAGTACACCCGCACACTGATTGCGAGCGTGCCCTACATTCCGAGACCCGGCGGGCGGCATATTCGCCAGCCAAGTCTCGAAGAAACGCTGATCGATCCGGTTCAATCGGCGTCGCAGCGAGAAACCACGCCAGGCTGATCTTGCCTGGCACGAGAAGGAGAGGAAGATCATGCAGTACACAGCGTTAGGCCGTACCGGCCTGCAAGTCAGCCGTTTGTGCCTGGGCACGATGAACTTTGGCCCCCAGACGAGCGAGCCTGACAGCTTCGCGATCATGGATCGGGCTTTGGAGCTGGGCATCAATTTTTTTGATACCGCCAACGTCTACGGCTGGAAGCTGGGCGAAGGCGTCACCGAGCAGATCATCGGGCGCTGGCTGGAGCAAGGCGGCGGGCGGCGCGACCAGATCGTGCTGGCGACCAAGGTGTACAACAAGATGGGCGAAGGCCCCAACGAGCGCGGTCTGTCGGCGTATCACATCCGCAAAGCCTGCGACGATAGCTTGCGCCGGCTCAAAACCGATCATATCGATCTGTACCAGATGCACCACATCGAGCGCTCGACACCCTGGGAAGAAATCTGGCAGGCGATGGAGATTCTGGTGCAGCAGGGCAAAGTGCTCTACGTGGGCTCTAGCAACTTCGCCGGCTGGGACATCGCGACCGCGCAGATGGAGGCCAGGGCACGCCACTTCATGGGCCTGGTCTCCGAGCAAAGCCTGTACAATCTCAACGCGCGAACGCTTGAGCTGGAAGTGATCCCGGCCTGCCGCCACTTCGGGCTGGGCTTGATCCCGTGGAGCCCGCTTTCGGGCGGGCTGCTGGGCGGCGCGCTGCAAAAAGCCACCGAGGGTCGCCGCTCCGATCCCAACCGCCAGCAGGAGATCGAGAAGCGCCGCCCGCAGCTTGAGGCCTACGAGCAATTATGTAAAGACCTGGACGAATCGCCCGCCGATGTCGCGCTGGCCTGGCTGCTCAACAATCCGATCGTCACCGCGCCGATCATCGGGCCGCGCACGCTCGACCAGCTCAACGGCAGCCTGCGCGCGCTTGAGATCAAACTGTCGGACGAAACGCTGGCCAGGCTTGATGAGATCTGGCCTGGCCCTGGCGGCGAAGCGCCCAAAGCCTATGCCTGGTGATATATCGCCTGAAGCTAGTGACAACCGATAACGCCAGACTACTCAGCCTGGCCTGAAGGGTTTAAATTACCATGACAGGATCAATCCACCAGTCGCTCAACGGCGAGTGGCAGTTTCATGAAGTTGGTCGTGAAGAATGGCTGCCGGGCACGGTTCCCGGCGGCGTGCATACCGATCTACTGGCCGCTGGACGCATTAGCGATCCGTTTGTCGGCGACGAAGAAAAGCGCGTGCTGTGGGTCGCCGAGCGTCACTGGGAGTACCAG
Source organism: Chloroflexota bacterium (assembly GCA_019240175.1). Lineage (GTDB taxonomy): Bacteria > Chloroflexota > Chloroflexia > Chloroflexales > Kallotenuaceae > LB3-1. Next base: position 3,798 of record JAFAYS010000227.1, read on the forward strand.
CGCGATTTCGAGGCCGACGCAGCACTGCTGGCGCTGCCGCAGATCTTTCTGGTCTGCGACGGCCTTGATACCTTCGCCGAGATCTGGCTAAACGGGCAGCGCATCGGCGACACGGAAAATATGTTTCGCCAGTATCGCTGGGACGTGCGATCCACGCTGCGCAGCGGCACCAACGAGCTGCGCGTGCTGTTCCGCTCATCCGCCGCCTACGCCGCCGAGCGCCAGCGCCAGCGCCCGATGCAGGAGGTCAACGATCCGCTGCCGGGCGCGCCGTATGTGCGCAAAGCGCCGAGTCACTTCGGCTGGGATTGGGGTCCCAAGCTCGCGCCGATCGGCATCTGGCGTGATATCCGGCTGGAAGGCTACACCAGTGCCCGCCTTGACGATGTGCATCTACGCCAGCGCCACGATCAAGAGGAGGTCGCGCTGACGGCGGCGCTGACGACCGAGCGCTGGGATCAGGCAGCGCTGCGGGCTACGCTGCGACTGACCGCGCCCGACGGCCAGGTGCAGACCGCCGAGGTCGATCTCGACGCCGATCGTGGCACGATCGAGCTGAATGTGCAGCGACCGCAGTTGTGGTGGCCGCATGGCTACGGCGCGCAGCCGATCTACCAGGTTGAGATCACGCTGCTGAGCGGCGAGACAATCCTGGATCGGCGCGGCTTCCAGATTGGCCTGCGTACGATCGAGCTGCGCCAGGAGCCCGACCAATGGGGGCGATCCTTCACCTTTGTGGTCAACGGCGTGCCGATCTTCGCCAAAGGCACCAACTGGATTCCGGCGGACTCGTTCCCGACGCGTATCTCGCACGCGCAGCTCGATCATCTGCTTGGCTCGGCAGTGGCGGCGCATCACAACATGGTGCGCATCTGGGGCGGCGGCTACTACGAGGACGAGCACTTCTACGATCTCTGCGATCGGCTGGGGCTGCTGGTCTGGCAAGATTTCATGTTCTCCTGCGCCACCTATCCGCTCGCCGACGAGACGATGCTAGCAAACGTCAAGCTTGAGGTAATCCAGAACATGCGCCGGCTGCGTCATCGCGCGTGTTTGGCGCTATGGTGCGGCAACAACGAGATCGAGACCGCCTGGGTGAGTTGGGGCTGGGACGTGCCCGCGCAGGCCGATCTCAAAGCGGCCTACGATCAATTCTTCCATCACCTGCTGCCGGCCTGGGTCGCCGCCGAAGATCCGGATCTGGCCTACTGGCCCAGCTCGCCCTCATCCGGCACGCCCTTTGACGATCCCAACGGCGGCTCGGTCGGCGATATGCACGAGTGGACCGTCTGGCACGCCATGAAGCCGCTGCACCACTACCGCGAAATCTCGTCGCGCTTCGTCAGTGAGTTTGGCTTTCAGTCGCTGCCCGCCCTGCCAACGATCGCGACGTACGCCGAGCCCGCCGATTGGAACATGACCTCATACATCATGGAGCATCACCAGCGCAACCCGGCGGGCAATGGCAAGATCATGACCTATCTGACCGATCATATGCGCCTGCCGAAAGATTTTCCGTCGCTGGTGTACCTCAGCCAGGTGCTGCAA
>JAFAYS010000263.1 GCA_019240175.1 Chloroflexota bacterium
GGCGCGACTCACTTAAGGCATGAGGTACGGACTAGACGCTTCTCCATATATTATCCCACGTAATAGCAGCGGAAAAGCAGCGCAGACCCGGTTATTCTCTACGTTGTTGGTCCTGTGTCGCTCTAGGATCTTCCGGCTACCTGAGACTGCTTACACAGGCAGTCCGGCTGTAGCAAGCTGTGGCCACTATCGCGGCAATAGTCGCCACAGCAGGATCGTTAGAGGCCGCTGGGGTAGGTGTCGGAAGCTTCGCCGGTTTCCCAGCGCGGCGTGCGCTCCAATGGCTCAAGCGCGCGCGTCTCGTCGATGTGGATCAGCGCGTCGAACTGATCCGGGAGCCGCGTATGAAAATAATGGCTGAGTCGCTCGGTCTCAGGTCGGTAGATCACGCCGATCGCGCGCTGTAGCCGCTCGTGGCGCAAGGTGTCAAGCGCGGGGCTTTCGCGGCGCAGATCGACCAGGAAGCGCGGCAGCCCGACGTTGTGGAACAGATCTTCGTAGCTATGCTTGAGCCCAGGCCGCACGCGCTTGCGCTCGGGCGGATCGCCCCAGTCGGACGCGGCGGTCACGCTGCCGGTGTAGGTGCTGAAGCCGATCAAAAACGACTCGTCGCCGTAGCGCTCGCGCACCAGCTGCCCGACGTTGATCTCGCCTCCCTGGCCCATCTCGGTGGCGCGGGCATCGCCAAGATGCGAGTTGTGCTCCCAGACCACAATCTTGCTGCGGCCACCGTGGCGATCCAGATGCCCGAAGAGCGCGTCGAGCGTCTCGGCCATGTGGCAGTCGCGCACATTCCACGACGAGACGCGGCCTTGAAACATCGTGCGATAGTAGTCTTCGGCGTTTTTTGCCAGGCGCGCGTTCTGCTCGGCGTAGAAATAATCGGCCTCGGAGCCGCGCGTGTTGTTCTGGGCGTACTCGTCGGCGCGGCGCTGAAGCTCGTGCAGCTGCTCCATGACCTCGGTCTGGCAGGATTGGCTGAGATTGAAGCTGGCGACGTAGCCATAGGCCTGCGGATCGTCGCCAAAGTGCTCGAAGCAACTGTAGCGGTAGCGCGCGCGCTGCGCCGCCTCGGGATCGGTGCGATCGAGATAGTCGAGCACGGCGTCGATCGAGGCGTACAGGCTGTACAGATCCAGGCCATAGAAGCCGACCAGCGACGCGCTTTGCCGCGCGGCGTTGTGATCCCGCAGCCAATCCACGAACTCGCGCACGACCGTGTTGCGCCACATCCAGGTTGGGAAGCGCTTGAAGTTGCCCAGCGCGGCGTTGCTGTCCGCATCGCTGTTGCCGCCGCCGACATAGCAGTTGACGCGGTAAGCGTCGGGCCAGTCGGCCTCCACGGCGACGGCGTTGAAGCCGCGCTCGGCAATCAGCCGCCTGGTAATCTCGGCGCGCTCGCGGTAAAACTCGTAGGTGCCATGCGAAGCCTCGCCGATCAGCACCACGCGGGCGTCGCCAATCGACTCGATCAGGGCGTCGTAATCGCTGGCCGCCCCGCTGAGTGGCTGGACCGCCTCACGAATGCCGACGGCGCTGCTGGCGCTATCTGCCATAATGCTCCTCCTTCTCGCTGCAATGATCTCCTAGTGTGTTTGCTGAAGGTTGGGATCGCGCAGCAGCAAGTGTGCCAGAGCTCTGGCCGAGCCTGCTGATGCAGCATGGCCCGATTAACACCGCCGGTGAATGATCCGCCACTATGCCCGCGCGCGCCGAGGTTATGCTACAACAAAAGCGGGAGCCAGGGAGCGAGTTTATGTATGATCTAATTATTATTGGTGGCGGGCCGTCGGCGATGGCGGCGATGTTCTACGCGGCGGGCAAGCAGCTCAATGCGGTGACGATTTATGAGGAGCTGGGCGGCAAGATCGGCTGGCTGCAAAGTCTGGCCGGCCCCAGCAAAGAGCATTATCTGCCCGGCAATGAGCTGATGCAGCTGCTGACGACGCGCGGCCTGTCCCGCGACGAGGCGGTGCTGCACGATCGGGTGGAGCGTGTGACCCGCGCCCTGGACTGCTACCGCGTCGAGACCCAAACCTATGGCGTGCTGGAAAGCTACACGGTGCTGATCGCGACTGGTGCAGCGCCGCTGATTCTGAATGTGCCCGGCGCGCGGCGCTTTGCGGATCGTGGTCTGGGCTACTCCGCCACGACCTACGCGCACCTGCTGGCCGGTCAGCGCGTGGCCGTGATCGGCGATACACCACGGGCGCTGAGCGGTGCCGCCGAAGCTGCCGGAACCGCCGCGCAGGTCTTTTTGATCGCTCCTGGCATGCTCGATATGATGCATCCGCTGAGCCAGGCGCTGGCCCAGCAGCCCAATGTCGAGATTATTCAAAACTGCGAGGTGCTTGAGCTGCGGGGCGATCACGCGGTTGAAACGCTGATCGTGGAGCGCGACGGCCAGCCGCTGGATCTGGCGGTGGATCGCGTGTTCGTGGCGCTGGGCCTGGTGCCCAACAGCCAGATCGTGCGCGACCTGGTGGCGACCAATGCCGAGGGCTTTATTCTGGTGAACGCCTACCATGAGACAACGCTGCCGGGCTTGTTCGCGGCGGGCGACGTTTCTTCGACCTTTAGCGAGCAGGTGCTGATCGCGATCGGCGATGGGGCGCGGGCAGCCATGAGCGCCTACGATTATCTGCTGGCGCGGCGGCTGATTCCCGCCTGATCGCCCCGAAGGCTGCACGACGAGGCGCGTGGAGTTTGAACAATAGCCAGTAAATCGACATAAAAACGAGCCGCATCAACACTGATGCGGCTCGCGGCGTTTAATTCAAAGTTGGGGAACGGCGCTAATCGCCGACGGCGCGGGTGCTGCCGGTCTCCGGCGCGCGCTCTTTCGACTGGATCGGCTCCAATACATACCACAGGTTGAGCGAAGGAAACTCTGGCGCAAGTCGTCGGCGATCGGTCGAGTCGCAGCGTGCCGCGAACATGCGCCCGACATACAAATATGGATCGCCGTCCAGCGGACCGCCGTAGTGGTCGTGTGATTTATTGCAATACGGACACGTTGGAACGATCCAGACCCAGCTAAATCGCCCACGGTCAAGGATGCACGGCGCAAACATGGTTGTACGATCGAGAGACGTGTTCGTAATCGGCGCGGGTGTGACCTGGGGCGGGTTGTTGAGTAGGTTGGTTGCCATAGACTTGTCTCCTCATGGTTCTGCCCGTCGAGCACACGCGCCATGCTACGCAGAGCACAGCGTTGGCTGCTCAACAAAAGTGTTACGGCGTGTAGTAAGACGAGCGCAGAAACGACAGCTACCGGGCGAACGGGGGCCGGGATGTGACGGGCGGCTACACACTTTTGGCAGAAACGCAGTGTTGGTAAAACACCTACGGTGTGGGGGACGCAGCGGGGGGACGTCGGTGACGACGGCTACGCGGTTTGTGATGTAGGTGCGGCAACTACATTGTGACACACAACATTGCTGTGGTCAAGTCATGATTTTAGATGAATTATTTACTTTTGATAGCCGCTAACCATGAGTTAGCGCTGAATCATCCGCATGGTTAGCAGCAGCGCGGCAGCAGCCAGCAGCAGCCAGATCACGACGATCACGCCCGCCGCGATCCAGTTGGTCGGCTTGTTCTCGCGCATGGCTGCTTGCGCTTTTACGCGGCACTCAGCCATCACCACCGGCGGGATCAGCCGCAGCACCAGCGCGATTCCCAGCGGTAGTAGCAGCAGATCGTCGAGGTAGCCGAGGATCGGAATCGGATCGGGGATCAGGTCGATCGGGCTGAAGGCATAGCCGACCACGCAGGCAGCCACGACGCGGGCGTACCACGGCACGCGCGGGTCGCGGTAGGCCAGATAGATCGCGTATAGTTCGGTTTTCAAGCTGCGCGCCCGCTGTTTCCATCGTTCGATCGTGCTCATGGCTGGGCCTGCTCCTTTGTTGCGGCATATGCTACCACGCTAAAGCTGAACAAAGGAACAAGGAAACAAGGGAACAAAAGCGCCCCGTACTAATGCCGGGACGCCAAAGAAGTGCAGATTAATCAATACAGCCGCTGGCTGCGCTGGGACGTTACTTATCGACTTTGAGCTTGATCGGATGGTAGCTGATTGTTCCCGACTGGCCTGCCGGATAGCCTTCGGTATAGCTTTCGAGATACAGGTTGAGCGAGCCAAGCTTTGCGCCGCCGGTCGTGTACTCAAGCCAGCCACGCTTGCTGGCTCCCGCCGCAATCTCTACGACGCTGGGATCGGCAAAAAGATCGCCGCCGCTGCCGGTTGCGGCATACTGTGGCTCTTTCTTATCGGTGATGTAGCTGCGAATGCCCTGCCCGCCGATCGCGGTGTAGAACTTGACCGCGCCGCCGGTCGCATTGTCGAAGCGCAGATGTACGCGCACCACGTTGTCGGCAACTTCGACCGTTTCTAGCACAAGCTGAGTAGCGCGGCGATCGTTTGGCCAGGGCTTGTTATAGCTGATCTGCTTGCTGTTCGCTAGAAACGCAGGCGCGGCGTTCTCCGCCGGCACGACCACAATCGGGATCGTGGCCTGTGGTGCCGGGCTGGCTGCCGGTGCGCTGTCGCCGCCGCTCACAGCTGGAGCCACAGCCGCTGCCTCAGTCCGCTCCGCGCTGTTGGTGCCGTAGGTGGTGATATACGCCCCACCGATCGCGCCGATCGTGCCCAGCAGCGCGACAATAATCGCCGTGATGTTGTTGCACAAGTTTCCCTTTGTCCCATTCGACATGCGTGTCTCCTTGATCTGGTTTGGGTGGCGTCATGGAAGGAGTATCATTGCCTGCTTGTGTCGCGCATAATCGAGCGAAAAGCGCGGCACAGCGCCCCGTAGTGTAGCGCGGCGTGCGCAGAATCGAATAGGAAAATTAGCATAGCATGTGCAAGCTTATCGTCCTTGATCTGCCGGGAGTGGCAGCAGGCGCAGCGAGAAGGTAGGCCCTCACCCTGTTGCCCTACGGGCAAACAAAAGAACAAAAAGTCCCGATCGTTTTGTTCTTTGAGAAGGCCCTCACCCCCGCTTCGCTTTGCTCAGCACCCCCTCTCCCGTTGCCTTCGGCACAGGCGAGGGGAATTTTGGTACTGCTTTGTTCTTTGTCTTTGTCGCTCCTTTGTTCCTTTGTTCTTTTGTTCCTTCGTTCCTTGACATTTGTGGTAGTCTAGGCGGCTGACGATGCATACCAGGAGGTCGTTTGTGCAGCCTTCGATCAACATCTCGCGTGAAGAGTTTCAAGCGCGCGCGGCCAAGCTCCAAGCCTACATCCAGTCGCAGGACTTGAGCGGCGCGGTGCTCTTCGATAGCCACTACATTTTGTATTTCACCGGCTTTGCGTTCATCCCCACCGAGCGTCCGATCGCGTTTGTGCTCAGCGCCGATGGCGAGCCCGCGATGCTGGTGCCGCGCCTGGAGCTGGAGCACGCGCAGTCGATGACGCACTTTGAGCGGATCGCCTCGTACGTCGAGTATCCCTACGAGTCGCACCCGATGGAGGCGCTCAAAACCACGCTGGCCGACATGGGCATTGGCGGCAAGATCGGCGCGGATACCGATGGCTATCCCTGGATCTTTGGCTATCGCGGGCCGTCGCTGAGCGAGCTAACCGGCGGCAGCGTGGCGCGGATCGCGGCGTTCATCGAAGACACGATGATGATCAAAAGCCCAGCGGAGATCGCGCTGCTGCGGGAAAGCAGCAAATGGGCCAATCTGGCGCACCGGCTGCTGCAGCGCTACACCAAAGTTGGCGAGACCGAGACTGAGGTCAGTCTGCGCGCCAGCCATGAGGCCACACTCACGCTGCTGGACACGCTCGGCGCGCTGTATCGATCGCAGAGCAGCTTTGCCGACGGCGCGTTGGCCGGCTATCGTGGGCAGATCGGGCGCAACGCGGCGATCCCGCACGCGCTGGCGAATAACATTGTGTTTCAGCGCGGCGATGTGCTGGTGACCGGCGCGACCGCGCCGATGTGGGGCTATCACTCCGAGCTTGAGCGCACGATGATCCTGGGCCAGCCCACCGACGAGCAGCGCCGGATATTCGAGCACATGAAGGCTGCGCAAGAGGTGGCCTTTGACGCGCTGCGGCCTGGCGCGAGGTGCGCCGACGTGGATCGCGCCGTGCGCAAATACTACGAGGACCACGATCTGATGCCCTACTGGAAGCATCACACCGGCCACGCGATCGGGCTGCGCTACCACGAGGGGCCGTTCCTCGACATCGGCGACCCGACCGAGATCCAGCCGGGCATGGTCTTCACGATCGAGCCAGGCTTCTACGCGCCGTCGCTGGGCGGCTTTCGCCACTCCGACACGGTCGCGGTCACCGAGGATGGCATCGATATGCTGACCTTTTATCCGCGCGATCTGGACAGCCTCACGCTTCCGGCATAGTCTACTCAGGCAACTGATTTAGGAAGGATGATTTGTGACTCGATCGACGTTAACGCATCTAGAGTGCGGCATGTGCGGCACGACCTATCCGCCGCACCAGCTGATGAATTTGTGCCCCGCCTGTGCTAGGCCGCTGCTGGCGCGCTACGATCTCCAGCGAGCAGCGCAAACTTTGACCAAAGCATCGTTCGCCGGGCGTCCGGCGACGCTGTGGCGCTACGAAGAGGTGCTGCCGGTCCAGAGCGACGCGGCGATGCTCAGCCTGGGCGAGGGCTGGACGCCCCTCAAGCACGCGCCGCGTCTGGGCGAGCGCATCGGCTGCGCCAACACCTACATCAAGGACGAGTCGTTGAACCCGACCGGCAGCTTCAAGGCGCGCGGCCTGTGTCTGGCTGTCAGCCGCGCCTACGAGCTGGGCGCGCGTGAGCTGGCGATTCCCAGTGCAGGCAATGCCGCCGGGGCGATGTGCGCCTACGCTGCGGTAGTGGGGCTGCCGTCGCATGTGTTCATGCCCGTCGACGTGCCGAAAACGTTTCAGGTCGAGTGCAAGGTGCTCGGCGCTGAGGTGACGCTGGTCAACGGCCTGATCAACGATTGCGGGGCGCGCGTGCGTGAGGGTGCTGCCGAGTTCGGCTGGTTCGACTGCTCTACCTTGCGCGAACCATACCGGATCGAAGGCAAAAAGACCATGGGCTACGAGCTGGCCGAGCAGCTCGGCTGGAAGCTGCCCGACGTGATCATCTATCCAACGGGTGGCGGCACCGGCCTGATCGGTATGTGGAAAGCCTTTGACGAGATGGAGCAGATGGGCTTGATCGGCTCGGAGCGACCGCGCATGGTCAGTGTGCAGAGCACAGGCTGCGCGCCGATCGTGCGGGCGTTCGAAGAAAATACCGAGCACGCCGAGCTATGGCAGGGCGCGAAGACGGTAGCGGATGGGTTGCGGGTGCCGGTCGCGGTCGGCGATTTCCTGATCCTGCGGGCTATACGCGAGAGCGGCGGCACCGCGCTGGCCGTGGAGGATTCCGAGATGCTAGAGTACGCCGGGGTCATGGGATCGCTCACTGGTATCTTCCCGGCTCCTGAGGGCGCGGCCTGTCTCGCGGCTCAGATCCGCCTGCTCAAGGACGGCTGGATCAAGCCCGACGAGACGGTCGTGCTCTTCAACACCGGCACAGGTCTCAAATACGCGCACTTGTGGCAGTAAGCTCCACCTCCAACCCGAATAGCTTGGTAGTGGCAACATGAAAGACCGCCGAACAACTCGGCGGTCTTTCAATCGATCTTGAACAGGGAGACGAACCCTGCAATATCATTGGCG
>JAFAYS010000272.1 GCA_019240175.1 Chloroflexota bacterium
AACCCGGCGACAAGCCCTACGGCACGCAGTGGCGCAGCGATGACTATGTGCGCAGCACGGCCACCCGCCGCATCTACTACGCCAACGATACCTATGGTGGCCACAGCGGCTCGCCGGTCTGGAACGATGGCGCAAGCTGCTCGCCCTGCGGTATCGCGATCCACGCCTACGGCGTCGGCACCAACGGCTACAACGGCGGCACGCGCATCACCGAGGCCGTGTTCAACAACCTGCTCAACTGGAAGAACTCCTAAACCGCTGATGGACCGGGATCGAAGGATTGGATTAGGTAGCTCGCCGGGCTGAAACTCAGGAAGGAGGCGGCCCGGCAAGCGCCTTAAGCAGAAGACCGTCAGGGGCATTTCCCTGGCGGTCTTTTGGTTGCTTCCGCCCGCTCAAAAGCTGGCACAGCGATTGCTATAACTAGGGATCAATCCGCTCTACAACACGGATCGCCACGGCTCAAGCTTAGCCCGAAGTTCTCCTGTTTATTTGGAGAACGTGCTCTGCTTGCCTCAGTCAGCGGCTTCCAGGCAGCGGAACGACCTAAGGCTTCGATGATCTCCACAGATTTCGGGAGAAGAAAAGGAATTTATATGACGGCACATGCTACAACTACGCCAACATCTCAGCAGCCGGCTCCGGCCCAGACCGTCATTCTGGTGATCGAGGACGATCCGGCGCTGCGCGGCTTTCTCTCCGATCTGCTGGAAGGCGAAGGCTATCGCGCCCACTGTGTCGAGTCCGGCACGCAGGGCTTGCAGGCGCTCGAAGAGATCACGCCCGATTTAGTACTGCTCGATCTGATGCTGCCGGATCTCGACGGCTTCGCGGTCTGCCAGAAGATTCGTTCCCTGTCACAGCGACGCATCCCGATCGTGATGCTGAGCGCCAACCGCGATCCGCGTGATGTGCTTGAGGCGCTACACGTCGGCGTCGACGAGTATCTACGTAAGCCATTCGATGTCGAGGATCTGCTGGCGCAGATTCGCGCGCATCTGCCGCTCACGCTGCCGACGCTGGCCGATGAGTCGCCGGTGGCAGTCGAGATCCTGGACCCAGCAGCGGCGAAGCGCGATCCGCATTTCCCGCAGGCAGCCTAGCCTTCAGCGGCCTCCCCGCGCCGCACCCAAACTGCTGCGTCATCGTGGTAGGAGGGCCGCCGTATGCTGCTCGACCCTCCTGAAGATCTCCATCAGCGCGACGATTGATCGTCGGCGTCGGCCTCGAGCTGCTCGTTCTCGTCCTGATCCTCAAGCGACTCGCGCCGGTTGGCCTCCGTCTGGCCGGGCGTGGTTTCGTTGTAGCTTGAGCCGTAGCTTGCGCCTTGATCTCCCATTTCGATGCCCTCAGGCTGTTGGTTTGCGTGCTCCTGGTTATCCTGTTGCTTCGGCATGCCTGCTCCTTACATTCTATGCCGTCCGGCTACAGCAAAGCAGATGCCAGGGCCGCTCAAGCGGTCGTATCGCTGAGCCGCGCTGCTTGCTCGCGCGTGGCCGGCTGCGCTGTGGTCTGGGCGCGGAGCGGCAGACTGATCTTAAAGGTTGTGCCCACGCCCTCGGTGCTGCAAAAGCTGATCGTGCCGCCGTGGCGCTGGATGATCTCCTTGACGATGTACAGGCCGACGCCGAGGCCGCTAATATTGCGACGGGCCGTATTGCCGGCGCGGTAGAAGCGCTTAAACACATGCTCCTGCGCCGCCTCGGGAATGCCGATGCCGGGATCGGCGATGCTGATCTCAACCATCTGCTCCTGCGGCACCACGCTCACGGCGATGCGACCGCCGTCCGGGCTGTATTTAATCGCGTTGTACACCAGATTTTGCAGCACTTGCTCCAGGCGATCTTCGTCGCCGTCGATCAGCAGCGTTTCCGGGTACGCCACCTCGATCGTATGGCGCTGTAGCAGCGTGCGCGACTCCTCAACCACGCGCGCTACGACCGGGCTGAGATCGAAGCGCTGGATGCTGAGGTCGAGGTGATCGGTCTCCACACGTGACAGATCGAACATCTGATCGATCAGCCGCTTGAGCCGCGTGGCCTGTCGCGCGACGATCCGCACGCCACGCTCGAAGCGATCCGCTTTACCATCTTCCTGCTCAATCTTCTGCTCAAGCAGGTGGCTCATACCCAGCAGCGCGGTCAAGGGCGTGCGTAGCTCATGCGAGGCCATCGTCAGAAACTCATCGCGCAAACGGACGGCCTGGCGCGCCTCGTGGTAGAGCCGGGCATTTTGGATCGCCACCGCGCAGCGTCGGCCCAGCTCCTCAGCCAGCGCGAAGTCGTCGGGAGTGTAGCTGCGC
>JAFAYS010000463.1 GCA_019240175.1 Chloroflexota bacterium
GCGATCCGTTCATCGCGCGACGCTAGCGCTAGCTGAGCGTCTTAATAAAGTAGTACGAGTCATTCTCATGGCTGGGCTGGAGCGCGTAGCCCAGCTTGAGTTTTAAGGCATAGTTCTCGACGCTGGTGATCGGGCTGCGCGAGCGGATCTGGTAGCATCCGCGCTCGCGGCACAGCTCGATCGCCAGCGCTTGCAAGCGCTGGCCAATTCCGCACCGACGATGGGCCGGAAGCACGCCAAAAGCCTCGACATAGCCCTCCCGCAGCGGCGCGCTCGCAACTACGATTGGTGAGCGCGCGTACTCGCGGCCAATCACCTGAATCAGGAGCCGCAGAAAGCCCACACATTGCTCGTCGTCGAACGCGCCAAGCAGCAGGGACTCGTCGCTGTGCGGCACCAGCGCGGCGATATATTTGGCCTGATCGAGTTGATCCGCAGCCTGGACAAGATCGTGATAGGCGCGGGTGTGCGGCTGGACTTCCGCAAACGTGATGTTCATGCGACTCCTTCCGGCGAGCTTGCGCTGGCAGCCACAACATATACTATAATCGTTGTGCCAGGACGTTCATACATCCGCCCGTTGAAGATCTGCCGTGGCTGGCCGTATCTTTTGGTACTCCGGCTCGGTGACTCTCAAATCATAGACTCATCATGAAAGCTATTCCGCCTGCACCGTCCACCAAGCAATCGAACCGAGAGGAAGATCGCCATGACTGTGGTAGCCGTAGATCGCGCAGCAACGCAATGCCAGCGAATCAGCGTCGTGGTCGCCGATGATCACCCGGTTGTCCGCTCTGGGATCGTGTATGAGCTATCGCGGCAGCCGGATATCGAGGTGCTCGGCGCGGCAGCCAACGGTGATATGGCGCTACAGCTGGCGCAGTCGCTACAGCCACAGGTGCTGGTGCTTGACGTAAGTATGCCGGGACTGAGAACCGTGGACGTGGTACGGCAGTCGCGCAAGCTGCCGTCGCCGCCGCAGATCCTGGTGCTCACGGCGCATGGCGAGATCGAGCATGTGCTTAAGTTGCTCAACGCCGGTGTGACGGGCTACTTGCTCAAAGATGAAGATCCCGAGACGATCTCGGTTGCGGTGCGCCAGGTGGCGAAAGGCGAGCGCAGCTTGAGCCCGACGATCGCTGCGAGTATGGTCGAGCATAGCGTGGCTGGGCCGGCGGCACCCGCCGAGGCCGTGCTCTCGCCGCGTGAGCTGGAAGTGATGCGCGTGCTGGCCAGCGCCAAGAGCAACTATGAGATCGGCCTCGCGCTCGATATGAGCGAGCGCACGGTGCGCTACTACCTGCGCAACATCTACGACAAGCTGCATCTCACGGGCCGCACGCAGGCGCTGGCCTGGGCGATCCGCCACGGCCTTGATCAATCGTAGCCGCAGCATCGATCGAAGCTGTTTAGGATATACAAGAGCCGGTCAACAGCCTGTTGACCGGCTCGTTCGTTCATGCGTTTACCCGCTAGCGGCCAAGCGTACGCTGGCTTTGGGCGGTTTGAAGGAACGTGAGCAAGTCGTTGGTCAGCTGCTCCTTGTGAGTGGCGAACAAGCCGTGCGGCCCGCCGTCGTACTCGATCAGCGTGGCGTTCGCGATTCCCGCCGCCGCCTGGCGCGCCGATGCATCGATCGGCACGATCTGATCGCCCGTGCCGTGGATGATCAAGGTCGGCACGTTGAAGGCCGCGAGATCAGGCCGGAAATCCGTTGTGGCGAAGGCGTTGGCGCAGCCGAGCGTGGCCTTAAAGCTGGCCAGCATCGCGACGTTGCGCGACCAATCGATCACTTCGCTGCTGACCGGATGCGACACCAGCCCGACGCCGTAGAAATCTTTGAAGAAGCTGGTGTAGAAATGCGCGCGGTCTTCCTTCAAGCCGGCGGTGATCTGATCAAACGTGGCCTGCGGCACGCCGTTAGGATTGTCGGGCGTTTGCAGCATATAGGGCACAACTGATCCGATCAGCGCCGCCTGAATGACGTTTTTTCCGCCATGACGCGACATGTAGCGCGCAACTTCGCCGCCGCCCATCGAAAAGCCGACGATTGTGGCGTCGGTCGCGCCGGTTGCGTCGATAACTGCAGCCAGATCATCGGCCAGCGTGTCGTAGTCGTAGCCGTCCCAGGGCTGATCCGAGCGGCCAAAGCCACGGCGGTCGTACGAGATCGCGCGGAAGCCCGCCTCGGCGATCTTCATGGCCGCCTCGTCCCAGGTATCCGCCGAGAGCGGCCAGCCATGCATCATGATCACGGGTCGTCCCGTGCCCCAATCTTTGACATACAGTCGGGTGTTGTCGCGCGTTGTGATGTACGGCATGTGATTCTCCTCCTCCGTCGGGGCAATCGCCCACACGTGTATCAACCGTCAACGATCTGCCATCCTATGCGTCGGGCAACGTGGCGGTCCACGGCGGGTTGATGCACGCGACGATATTCGATGTGCTTCACACGCGTATCTTTTGCGCAGAGCAACAAAGTGAGGGCAATAACTGTACCAACATGCTGTGTCGTAGCGCGTGGCCGTTCGCCGGTCCTGATCTGCGATTGCCAAAAGTGGCAAACATTTTCGTCGCGAATGACAGTGACAGACTCGATCGAGCATGCTAAGCTCTGTTAAACCCAAATTTAACTTTTTATGCCCTTTTACTTCAAAAGCACTACTTGAATAGCTTGGTCCAGGCTATTCGCTCGTTCGGCTCCGCTTGTGATGGAGGAGGTGCGACACCGGAACGTTCGCCGCTACCAGACGACCGCACATTGGGATGGGACACGTTATTTAGGAGACCCGGTATGTTTTCTAAACGCTCCAGTATGCTTGCCCTGTTGGTCTTGCTGTTCGCCCTCACGGTTCTGCCGCGTGCTGCCTTCGCCGGCAGCGGCCCCGATAAGCCGAGCCCAGTCAACAATATTGTTCCCGAAGGCTTGATCACGCCGGATCTGTACGAAAAGGAACAGCAGCGCTCTCATGAGCGCAAGCTGCGCGAGGCCGAGGCTCGCAAGCAGCGCGGCGAGATCGTCGCTCAGGCGACCGTGCTGGCCGTTCCGGGCATCAGCCAGCATCCGTGCGGCGCGTACTGTGCGCAGGCGGCGACACAGTCGGTGCTGCATTACAAAGGCCAGCGCAGCTACACGCTGGATCAGATCCGCGGCTGGGAAAATCCCGGCAACGTCGGCTGCAGTAGCGGCGCCGGCACCTGCCTGCTGCCGATCCGCGATACGCTGAATGCGCGCGTTCCGGGCCTGCCCTGGGCCGGCTTCTACGAGGCGATTCGCCTCAACCACAACTCGCTGAACGCCGCCGCCTATGATCTTGAGGCCAAGACCAAGAACACGGCGGGCACCTATCGCATGCCGCTGATCGCGCTCGTCAACCCGAACCCGCCGGACGGCACGCCCTACTGCTTGCCGGGCTGGTGCGGCGGCACGACCAGCGCCGGTCACTACCTGACGATCAACGGCTACGACGGCACCTACAACGGCAGCGATGCCTCGGCGGCGATCTACTACCGCGACAGCTGGTATAATCCCGCCGATCAGCACTGGGCCAACACCAATAACTTTGCCGACGCGATCTACTACAAAGATGGCAACGGCAGCTGCACCACGGCCCGCTACAACCTGATCTGGTAAGTTTCGCTTCACGACAGGGAGGACTGGCTCCTCCCTTTTTCCATCCCCCATTAGAAGAAACACCTATGAAAAAGCTTGTGCTCTTGATCGGTCTGCTGCCGATGCTGCTCAGCGG
>JAFAYS010000866.1 GCA_019240175.1 Chloroflexota bacterium
TGGCGCTAGCGAGCACACTGCCGGGCTAGCCTCGGCGGGCAAACAAAGGAACAAGGAAAACAAGGGAACAAATGATTAAGCTGTTTTTGTTCTTTTGTTTTTTTGTTCTTTTGTTCCTTTAGTTCTTCTTCCTCCGTTAGGTTCTAGGTTCTAAGTTCTAGGTTCTTCGTCTTCCCATGAGTATTTTTTTATACTCCGATCCCCGTGCAGCGCAGCTCTATGCTATGATACGCGCGTCATTTATGACACCCGCGTCATCCGTGACAGTCGTGACATCCGCTTAAATTCCTCAAACTCTCATCGTTAGGATCAAAAGGGGGCCATCGTGGCACTGATCCGTCTGCGTCCTGGGCGCAAGCATTGGCTTGCGTTGGTTTCGCTGGTGCTCGCGCTGCTGATCGTGGCGACGGGCACAAACGCGGCGACAAGCCTCAAGCCGCGCCAACCGGTCACTATTCAGTTCTTGACCGTCTCCGACTGGCACGCGCAGCTCGATCCGCTCTCGGTGACGGGCGTGGGCAACGTCGGCGGCGCTGCCGAGCTTTTGTCGTATTGGAAGGCTGATCGCGCGGCGAATCCCAACTCGCTGACGATCACCGCCGGCGACGCGTACGGCGCAGCCCCGCCGCTCTCGGGCTTCTTCGAGGAAGAGTCGGCGGTCAAGACCATGAATGCCATGGGCTTTGCTGTCGACACGTTTGGTAACCACAACTTCGATCGCGGCGTCGCGCACTTGCAGCGCATGATCGATCTGGCAGACTTCCAGTATGTGTCGGCCAATCTCAAGAATGTCGAGGATAACCTCAGCGGCGTCAAGCCCTTTGAGATCTTCGATATCGGCGGCGTCAAGGTCGCGGTGATCGGTGTGACCAACCAGGAAGCGCCGACGCTGGTCTTCCCCGGCAACTTCGGCACGATCGAGATCACCGATCCGGTTCAGGCTGCCAACAAAGCACGTGGTCAGGCCAAGAAAGCCGGCGCGCAGGTTTTTGTGGCGATCACGCACATGGGCATCGAGGGCGCGGACCCGATGACAGGCGCTCCGGTCGGTCGGCTGATCGACTTCGCCAGCGGCTTGGAAGACTTCGATGTGGTCTTCGGCGATCACACCGATGTGCAGTTCAACACCGTGATCAACGGCGCGCTGGTCGTGGAGAACCGCAGCAAGGGCCTGACCTACTCCAAGACCAACCTGACCGTTGATCCCAAGACCGGCACTGTGCTCAATAGCGCGGTTCAGTTTGTGACGCCGCTAAGCAGTGCAGTCACGCCTGATTCGTCGATCGTCAACCTGCTGGCACCGTATCGCACGCAGCTGGCGGCGGCCTTCGACACCAAGGTCGGCGTCACGACCGATATCTTCCCGCGTGGCGGCAATGTCGAGCGCGTGCGTGAAGTCGCGCTGGGCAACCTGGTGGCGGACTCGATGCGCCTGCGCTACGGCACGCAGCTAGCTTTCACCAATGGCGGCGGTCTGCGCGCTGCGCTGCCGTCAAGCTACGCGCCGCTTGACAAGACGCTACGCCGGCCCAGCGCTGGCTACGTCGCCGGCCCGCCCTACGATCTGGTGATCGGCGACGTGTTCACGGTGCTGCCCTTCGGCAACTCGGTAGTCACCCGCAATGTTACCGGCGCGCAGCTCCACGCGATCGTCGAGCACAGCGTTGCGGCGCTGCCGAGCGCCAACGGTCGTTTTGCTCAGATCTCGGGCTTCAAGTTCAGCTACGACGTGACGCGCGCGCCTGGCTCACGTGTGATCTCGCTGACGCTTGCCGACGGCACGCCGATTCCCGCCGACGCGACGACCTACACGCTGGCAACTAACGACTTCACCAACGCTGGCGGCGACGGCTACACCATGCTGGCCGACGGCAAAGGCACGACGCGCGAGGTCATGGCCGACGTGCTGCTCGACCACATCCGCCAACTCGGCACGATCACGCCTACGCTTGAGGGCCGCATCACCGCAGTAACCCCGTAAATCCTGCGAGAGTGTTTGTCTGTGGGGCCGTCTCAGGACGGCCCTGCGGCGTTTAACCGCCCGCGACCGCGCTTGATTAAGCAATTATTATGAAAATACTAACCTTTAAAGAGAAGTTAACGCCGGGCCTGCAAGCAATTGCCAGATTGATGATATGATATGCACGCATCGCGATGGAGCGATGAAGTAGGGAGTGTATTGGTTTTAGAGGGAGGTCATCGTGGGCATGATCCGTTCTAGTCGGGTTCTCCAACAGTTTCTTGCTGTTTTTATGGGCGTCGCGATCGCGCTGAGCGTGGTTGGTACGCCAAAAGCCCAGACTGCTTCTGGCGAGCTGTGCTTCAACCAGCCCGGCGTTACCGCCTGTGTCGCGCCTGAGTTCCGCCAGTACTGGGAGCAGAACGGCGGTCTGGCCGTCTTCGGCTATCCGCTGGAAGCTGCCAAGCAGGAGCAGACGCCCGAGGGCACGTTCCTGGTCCAGTATTACGAGCGCCAGCGCTTCGAGCTGCACCCGGATCAGGCTGCACCGTACAACGTGCTGCTTGGTCGCGTCAATGCCGAGGTGCTGACCCGCGAAGGTCGCAACTGGCAGGATTTCCCCAAAACGCAGGGGCAGGGCAACTGTGTGGCGTTCGAGACCGGCTATAGCGTGTGTGACGATTTCCTGCGCTACTGGCGTTCGCAGGGTCTTAACTTCGGCGATCGCGGCGTGAGCTACCGCGAGTCGCTGGCGCTGTGGGGCTTGCCGCTCTCACAGCCGCGCGAAGAGCAGAACATCGACGGCGATACCGTGCTGACGCAGCACTTCGAGCGCGCGCGCATGGAAGTCCACGTTATGAATGGCCGGCGCATGGTCCTGCTGACCCGCCTGGGTGCAGCGCTGGTGCCGCTCAACATGAAGATCTTCGCGATCAACGATTTCCACGGCCAGGTCTCGACCGGCCAGCGTGTCAGCAATCGCCCG
>JAFAYS010000920.1 GCA_019240175.1 Chloroflexota bacterium
TCATGCAGTTGCACACCCGGCGACGGCGAGTTGTCCACCACGATCAGCTCGTAGCTCACGCCGTGTGTGTGCCGCACCAGCGACTCCAGCGTGGCCTGAAGCAGATCCTCGCCCTGATACGCGACGATGATAATCGAAAGATCAAGCATGTAAAAGAACCTAGAACCCAGAACCTAGAACCTAAAAATACAAAGAAGTACTATGATTCCCCCTCGCCTGCCGCAGTGGGCGAGGGGGTTAGGGGGTGAGGGCCCGACATCTACACCAACTCATCCAGCCGCGCCGCAAGCTGCCGCGTGAGCTCGCGACGCTCAAAGCGGGCGAAGCGCGTAGCTTCGGCGGCGACAGAGCCCAGCGTCCGGGCGCGATGCTCCGCCAGCAGCGTTTGCAGCGCCGCCACAATCTGCTCGACATCCAGCGGCGGCACCGCCTGACCGGCGTCTGCCTCACGCACCAGCCGCGCCACGTCGCCCTCGGGTGTGAGCGCCAGAATCGGCCTGCCGAGCGCGAAGTACTCGAACAGCTTATTGGGGTGACTCAGCCGGCCCTCGCGATCGTTGGCGGTGATCAGCAGCAGCACATGCGCCGCCGTCATCTCGCCAACCGCCTGCGCGTAGGGCATGAACGGAACCAGCTGCACAATGCCGCGCTCGACCAGCGGCTGCGACCATTGATACACCTCGGCGTCGAACACGCCGACCAGCCGCATCTCAAGCTCGTCTGCGGTAACACCCTGCGCGACCAGCCGCTCTAGCGCCGCAAATAATCCCTGCGTTGCCGCCGCGCGGTTGCCAACCAGCGAGCCAACATGCGTCAGACGCAGCGGGCCACGATCAGGCGGCGGCACAAGCGCCGGCACATCGGCTGGATCGAAGCCGTTGGTAATTGTCGAGATGTGCGTGGGTGGAATCCCAAACGAGCGCAGAATCAGGCCGCGCTGACCGTCGGTTGCGGTGGTCACGTGATCGGCGGCGCGCAAGCAGGCGCGCTCCCAGGCGGCTTGCAGCTTGTAGGTCAGCGGATCGGGAATCGTGGGATTCTCGCTCCAAATATCGCGCAGATCCATTAGCCAGGGCAGTTGCGGAAAGCGGCGCTTGAGCCACAGCCCGGCGACATGCACCGAGTAGGGCGGCGCGGTCGTCATCAGCGCGTCGATTCCGCCCTGCTCAATGCGCTGCGAGGCGGCACGCACAGCGCCAGGCACCCACAGCAGCTGCGGATCGGGAATGAACAGCCGCCGCAGCGACTGACGCAAGCGCGCGCCCAGAGTCGGGCTAGCGGCATGACGACCAGCGGCGGCATTGCCGGGCGCAAAGCGGTTCTCAACCCGCAGCACCTCAAGCTCGGGCGGCAGCTGCGCCAGCAGCGCCTCGTCGAGCATCCCGCCGCGCACCGCCGCTGCCACAACCACCGGCTGCCAGCCAAACTCGGGCAGATAGCGAGCAAACTTGGTTACCCGAATCACGCCGGTTGCGCCACGCGGCGGAAAATCATACGCCACAATCAGAACACGTCGCATCACACTCGCTCATCTGCTCACAGCGAATCGCCGCCGGATCTAGCCTGCGGATTATACAGCAGTTCCGCTGGGATCAGCATCTGCCGCCAGCGTGATCCTTGAAACCTTGCGCCGAAAAATCAGTCGGGAAGAGCAACAAATCGCCGCGCCGGATCGTCCGAACGATAGCACGTGACTGAAGCGCAGAGTGGGCCCACTCTCCCCCAAGCAAATAGGAGCACACAATCATGACGAATCTGGCCGATCATGCGGCGAATCCCGGCACCCAGCGCCGTTCGACGGTCGCTCACGTGAGCCGCATCATCTATCTGCTGCTGGATGGGCTGTTTGCCGGCGGCATCGCGATCCAGGTTTTCTTCGCCGGCGCGGGCGTGCTGGTCAATCCCAGCTATTTTGCGATGCACACAACCTTCGGGCATATTCTGGAAATGTTTCCGCTGCTGATGGTGATCGTCGGACTGGTCGCGCGGCTGCCCTGGCGACTGGTGGGCCTGACAGCGCTGCTCTTCGTCCTGTTCATGCTGCAATACTTCTTTCTCTACGGCGTCGCAGCTGCCACCGGCATCGTCGCACTGCGCGCCTTCCATGCGGTCAACGCGCTGGCGATGTTCTGGGCCGCGCTCTACCTGTTCGGCAGCACCCGTAAGCTGCTACGCGCCACGCCAGCGGTAGGGCAGCAAGCGCCAACACCGTCGATCGCCTGATCATCCAGCTTCCGACAGCGAGCACCCGTTCAAGCGGGTGCTTGGCATTTAAGCGCCCGCTGCACAAACGCGCCGATCCGCTCGATCGCCTGGCGGCCCTCGGGGAGGGCGCCCGCCCAGGCCTGCCACACATGCCACATCTCGTCCCAGACTTCCAGCGTTACTTCGACGCCTGCGGCCCGCGCCTGCTCGGCAAGGCGGGTTGCGTCGCTCAGCAGCAGCTCGTGATCGCCAACCTGAATCAGCAGCGGCGGCAAGCCATGCAGGTCGGCGTAGAGCGGCGAGGCCAGCGGCTGTTTGAGATCGCCCGCGCCGACGTACCAGGCGGCAGCACGCTGAAAGCCCCGCAGCGTAGTCAGCGGATCGATCGCGGCTCGGCTTTGCACCGACGCGCCGCTCATCGTCAGATCGACCCACGGCGAGAGCAGCACGCCCGCCGCCGGCAGCGGCAGCCCGTGATCGCGCAGCCAGACCAGCGTCGCCAGCGCCAGCCCGCCGCCCGCCGAGTCGCCGCCGATCACGATCTGCGCGGGATCGTAGCCCTGCGCCAGCAGCCACTGATAGCCTGCTGCCGCATCCTCGATCGCCGCCGGACAAGGGTGCTCGGGTGCCAGCCGATAGTTGAGCAGCAGCAGCCGCGCGCCGCTAGCTAAAGCTAAGCGCGTCGCCAGCCCACGATGCGTAAACCACGAGCCAGAATTGAAGCCGCCGCCATGCAGAAACAGCAGCACACGACTCGACTCCGCTGCTGCGCTCTCGACCCACGCCGCATCCACACCACCTGCTACAGCCGGCGTGATCGTGATGCCAGGCGGCAGCTCGACATGCGCCACCGCCGCCTCCCACTCCTGGCGCAGCGTGGCTGGCGTAACCTCGGGCGGATTCACATCGCTGCCAAAGGTTGCACGCAAGGCCCGGCTTTCTGGACTCGCCATTGTTTGTCTCCTCCCGTACGCCCCGTACTCTACGCCATCGCCGTCGATCTCACAAGCCATCACTCTTGCGCCTGCATCGCCAGCAGCTCGGGCACCGTCACCAGCCGATACCCCGCCTGCTGCAGCCCAACCACCGTATCGCGCACGGCATCTCGCGATGGCTGGCCGCTGGCAAACATCACATGCAGCAGAATGATCGAGCCAGGCTGAACGTTCCTCAGAATATGCGCGGAGATGCGCTCGCTGGCCGCTGCGACTGCAGGATCGGACTCGGGCTCGACGTCCCACATGATCGTCGTGCGGTTGGTCTGGGAAAGATAGTAGGGCAGCGCGACCAGCTTCTTGCCATAGGGCGGTCGAAAATAAATCTCGCCGCTGTAGCCGGCCTCGCGAATCAGCTGATCCGTGCGCTCGATCTCGTCGCGTACAAACGCCGGTGTCACCAGGATCATGCGCTGGTGGGAAAACGAATGATTGCCTAGCGCGTGACCAGCCGCGACGATCTGCTGCGCCTCGGCCATGTGTTTTTGGAGATCGGAGCCGGTGACAAAAAATGTAGCTTTGACGCCCAGCTCGTCAAGAACGCCCAGGACTTGATCGGTGTAGACCGGCTGCGGGCCGTCGTCGAAGGTGAGCGCCACGACTTTTCCCGAGGTTTGAGCGCGCGCTACCAGTGTGCCGAAGAGTTGAAAGGTGCGGGCGTTCATCAGCTGGTAGCCACCGCCGAGGATTCCCACCAAAATCAGGATCACCACCGCGATTCTGCGCGATGTCCGCATATGCTAGCTCCTTCATCGAAAGCTGAAACTGCCGCGACTCTACCGAAGATCGATCGGGTGGAACATGCAAGGCGGCTGATTAGTAGGTGATTAAGTTTACCGGCGAAGGCAGCAGCACCAACAAGCCCGCAAAACACATGTGCTATAATCGACGCGTAATAGAAGCATAGGAGGTAGATGAATGGCCCTTCCAATTCAGGTCGTGATCGACTGTGCTGACCCGGCGAAGCTGGCCGATTTCTGGGCCAACGCGCTCGGCTACAAGATCCAGGACCCACCCGAGGGCTTCGACAGCTGGCCCGCCTTTCTCACCTCGATCGGCGTTCCCGAATCCGAGTGGAACTCCGCCTCCGCAGTGATCGATCCCGACGGCAAAGGGCCACGCATCTACTTTCAGCGCGTGCCTGAGCCAAAGACCGTCAAGAATCGGCTGCATCTCGATCTCAACGCCGGCGGACGCGACGTGCCCGAGGAAGAAAGCCGCGCGCGGGTTGGCGCAGCCGTAGAGCGATTCCTGTCACTGGGCGCGACCAAGCTGCGCGAGATGGAGCTACGCGGCGAATATTGGATCGTGATGGCCGATCCTGAGGGCAACGAGTTTTGCGTGCAGTAGCAGCAACGCTTTGAACTGGGAGCGCCGCCGAACAGCACACCAAGCAGCGCGGCGGCGTAACCTAAAACTGCATCTTCAACCTTCAACTTTGGTCTGCCACACAGGCGCGCGTTTTAGGGTATAATCCCTCCGCCACGCCCCGATCTATTTTTATTCGCGGCTGGTTGATTTTCCTCAATCAAGGAGTGTGCAATGACCACATCCCCAATTTTCCACGCAACTTACTAGCACGGGGACACTCCAAGGTGTCTCCGCTCATGGGAGGCACGATGCTTCAAGTTCAGAATCTACACAAAAGCTATGGCACCGCCGTCGTCCTGGCCGGAGCCCAACTGATCGTTAACGATGGCGAGCACGTCGGCCTGATCGGCCCCAATGGCACCGGCAAATCCACGCTGCTGCGCTGCATCCTGCGCCAGGAGCAGCCCGACAAAGGCACGATCATCCTCACACCGTCAGATCAAACAATCGGCTATCTGGCGCAATCATTCGACGATCTCGGCGAGCGCACCGTTGGCGAAGTTGTGGCCGATGCGCAGGCCGAGTGGCTGGCAGCTGAGCGCGATCTCCAACAGGCCGCCGAGGCGCTGGGCTCAGCTGGCGATCCCGACGCAGCCATGGCGGCCTACGATCAGGCGCTGACCCACTTCGAGGCGCTGGGCGGCTACGAGCGCGAACACCGCGCGGCGGCGATACTGGAAGGCCTCGGGCTGGGCGCGATCGATCCGCAGACGCGGGCGATGTCGCTGAGCGGCGGGCAAAAAACCCGGCTCGGGCTGGCCACGCTGCTTTTGAGCGAGCCCAAGCTGCTGCTGCTTGACGAGCCGACCAATCATCTGGATGTGCAGGCGCTGGAATGGCTGGAAAGCTTTGTGCAGCGCTACCCGCACGCCGTGCTGATCGTTTCGCACGACCGCGAGTTTCTGGATCGCACCGTCACGCGCATCCTGGCGCTCGATCCCGACACACGCACGATCAAAAGCTACACCGGCAACTACAGCGATTACGCCGCCGCGCGTGACCACGAGCACGAGGTGCATGTCGAAACCTACAAAAAGCAGCAGGAGTACATTGAGCGCGTCGAGACCGACATCGCGCGGCTCAAAGGCCAGGCGCTTGGCGTCGAGCTATCGACCACGCCACGCCAGCCGGTGGTGCGGCGCTACGCCAAGAAAGTCGCCAAGAAAGCCAAGTCACGCGAGCGCAAGCTAGAGCGCTACCTGGATTCGGATGAGCGCGTCGAGAAGCCTAAAAATCACTGGTCGCTGAAGCTCGATTTCGGGCCGCCGCCCGCTGGCGGTCGCGCGGTGCTGCGCATCGAAGAGCTCAGCTTTGCGTATCCCGGCTGCGATCCACTCTTCCAGCACGTCAATCTGGACGTCCAGTACGGCGAGCGCATCGCGCTGGTCGGGCCGAACGGCGCGGGCAAGACCACGCTGCTGCGGCTGATCGAGAACAAGCTTGAGCCAGAGAACGGGCGGATTCGCATCGGCGCGAACGTCAGGCTGGGCAGCATGGCGCAGGAGCACGAAACGCTCGATCTCAACCAGACCGTGCTGGCGATGGTGCTGCACGAGCGGCCTATGAGCGAGACCGAGGCACGCAATTTTCTGCACTTCTTCTTGTTCAGCGGCGATGCCGTTTTTCGACGCGTGGGCGCGTGCTCGCTAGGCGAGCGCAGCCGGTTGATGCTGGCGCTGCTGGTGCTGCGCGGCTGCAACCTGCTGCTGCTCGACGAGCCGCTCAATCA
>JAFAYS010000932.1 GCA_019240175.1 Chloroflexota bacterium
AGATGTCGACCAGCCGCAGAAACATCGCGTGATGCGCGATCTCGTCCTTGGCGACGATATTGAAGGCTGCCGCCGCGCCAAACTGCTTGCCGCGCTTGCGCTCTTCCTCGGTGGCTTTCTCAGGCAGGCCGTAGTCGGCGCGAATACGCTTGCGCAGCTCGTCGTAGTTGAAGAAGGTCGCGCGCTCCTGCACCATCGCGTAGACCGCCACGCCCAGCGGCGTGTCGAAGCCGGGATGATTCTCCCGCATGGTCCAGCGATGCGCCGAAACCTTATCGCGGTATTCTTCAATCTGTTTTTCGGTGCGAACGCCCGAGTGGAGCAGCACCAAATGCCAGGACTCGGCGTGCTTAGCCTCTTCCATGCCCCAGACCAGCTGAATATTGCGTCGCTCGCGGTCACCGCGCACAATATTGATCGCGTCCTCGACATAATCGCCGACGTAATCTTCGATGCCCAGAAAGCTCTCGATCATCGTGACCGTGTCGGGCGACAACAAATTGCCGCGCTCGCGCATCTCGTCCAGCGGTAGATCGTCCCAGGGAAACCAGTTGCGGGTCTTGACGGCTTTGCGGAAATAATCGATATAGGCGATGCGGACTTCCTCTTGAATCGCACGCAGACGCGCATCCCGCGTCCAAGGACCAGCAATATAGTTTGGATGCTCGACTGAGTTCGAGGCATGTTCTGCTATCGTCATTGTTTCTCCGTTATCGCGCCAATTCCCTAGCGTGAGGCGAATCGCGCAACTTAACGTAATGTATTATACCAATAACACGTATTGTCTGCGGATGTGGGAGGAGTCATTTCGCTCCTCTCTATTAATACGGTACGGAAATTGCTTGCCGATCGGATTAATCGGCGCGAAACAACTTTTGATATATTTTTGCTCTGTGCCAAAAATACGTTAGAATATAGCTAATTTTAGGAAAAGCTACTCATGCAGCCTGAAACATCACACTCTCTTCCAGAACTCGACGACGAGATGCTGTTGGAGCTGATCTCCAGCCATGACGAGTCGGCGCTATCGTCGCTCTACGAGCGCTATGCCCGGCTACTTTACAGCATCGCGTTACGCATCACCGACGATCGTGCTGCCGCCGAGGAAGTGCTGCAAGATGTTTTTCACTCGGTGTGGCATCGCGCGACGACGTTTCGCCCAGCGGCTGGCTCGGTCTCGTCCTGGCTGTCAGGTATTGCCAGGAACCGCGCGATCGACGAGGTACGCTCACGCTGGCACCGCGCCCGCGAGCGTGAGATTCCGCTGGATTATCTGCCGGATTTGAGCGGAGCCATGGAGCGCGGCCTTGAGCATTTCACCGTGCTGCGGGCCGATCTGTGGCACGCGTTGAGCAGTCTGCCCTCGCTACAGCGCCAGGCGATCGAGATGGCCTACTTCGGCGGCTTCTCGTCAAGCGAGATCGCGGCGCATCTCAACGAGCCGATCGGCACGATCAAAGGACGGCTGCGGCTGGGCATGGAGAAGCTGCGCCATACGCTGGCCACGTTCATGGAGCCGGACGAAGAAGCGAGCGCCTGATGCATTACAGTGATTTGCACATTCATTGATCGGTAGGGGCGTGCGCAGCACGCCCAGGGTGTATCGCAATACGCCCCTACCGAACCCAATAGCTCATTGCTGTAAACAGATTAAACACAAGGGCGCAGGTCTTAGACCTGCGCCCTGTTGATTCGCCGGTTTGATTGCTTAGTCGACGGTGTACTCGCCCTCGACTACGCCCTCGTCCTTGCCGCCCTGCTGCGGGCCGCTGCCGTTGCCGTCCTGGCCATAGGCGGCCTGGCCGATCTCCATCAGCGCCTGCTGCAAAGCCTGCATACCGGAGCGGATGCCTTCCTCGTCCTCGCGGCTAACCGACTCGCGCAGTGAGCTGATCAGGCCCTCGACCTTGCTCTTCTGGTCGGCGGAAACCTGCTCACCCAGATCTTCCAAGGTCTTCTCGGCCTGGTAGGCCATGTTGTCGGCCTGGTTCTTCAGCTCGATCCGCTCGCGACGGGCCTTGTCCTCAGACGCGTGCAGCTCGGCGTCGCGCACCATGCGATCGATATCGCCCTTGTTCAGGTTGGTGCTGGCGGTGATCGTGATCTTCTGCTCCTTGTTGGTCGCCTTGTCCTTGGCCGACACATTCAGGATGCCGTTGGCGTCGATGTCGAAGGTCACCTCGACCTGCGGCACGCCGCGCGGTGCGGGCGGAATGCCCTCTAGCCGGAACTGGCCGAGCAGCATGTTGTCGTTCGCCATCTCGCGCTCGCCCTGGTAGACCTTGATGTCCACCGCAGTTTGGCCGCTCTCGGCAGTCGAGAAGATCTCGCTCTTGCGCGTCGGGATCGTTGTGTTGCGTTCGATCAGCTTGGTCATGATGCCGCCCAGCGTCTCGACGCCCAGCGACAGCGGCGTCACGTCGAGCAGCAGCACGTCCTTGACTTCGCCGCCCAGCACGCCGGCCTGGATCGCCGCGCCGATCGCCACGACCTCGTCCGGGTTCACGCCACGGTTCGGCTCCTTGCCGGTCAGCTTGCGCACCAGCTCCTGCACCACTGGCATGCGTGTGGAGCCACCGACCATCACGACCTCGTCGATCTGGGTGGCTTTGAGGCCCGCGTCGCGCAGCGCCTGGTTGAACGGGCCGCTCAGCCGCTGGGTCAGATCGTTGGTCAGCTGCTCGAACTTCGAGCGCGTCAGGTTCATCTGCAAGTGCTTCGGGCCGCTGGCGTCCGCCGTGATAAACGGCAGGTTGATCTCGGTCTGCGGCGTGCTCGACAGCTCGATCTTGGCCTTCTCGGCAGCTTCCTTGAGCCGCTGAAGCGCCTGGCGATCCTTGCTCAGGTCGATGCCCTGATCTTTCTTGAACTCGTCGACAATCCAGTTGACGATGCGCTGATCGTAGTCGTCGCCGCCCAGGTGCGTATCACCCGAGGTTGACTTGACCTCGACCACGCCCTCGCCGACTTCCAGCACCGATACGTCGAACGTACCGCCACCAAGGTCGAAGACCAGGATCGTCTCGTCGGACTTCTTGTCGAGGCCATAGGCCAGCGCCGCCGCCGTCGGCTCGTTGATGATGCGCAGAACTTCCAGGCCCGCGATCTGGCCGGCATCCTTGGTGGCCTGGCGCTGCGAGTCGTTGAAGTACGCGGGAACCGTGATCACGGCCTGCGTGACTTTCTCGCCCAGGTAGGCCTCGGCATCAGCCTTGAGCTTTTGAAGCACCATCGCCGAGATCTCCTGCGGCGTGTACTCCTTGTTCATCACGGGGACTTTCACGCGTGCAT
Organism: Chloroflexota bacterium; assembly: GCA_019240175.1. Taxonomy (GTDB): domain Bacteria; phylum Chloroflexota; class Chloroflexia; order Chloroflexales; family Kallotenuaceae; genus LB3-1. The sequence goes on from JAFAYS010000932.1 coordinate 3,292, forward strand.
CGCCGCGCGAGCCCTTGGTTACCTGATATGGCACCATCTCGCGCTCGTTGCCCACCTCGTCAACCGTGTGGCCGATGAAGCGCTTGATGGAAAATACTGTATTTTCAGGATTGATGGTTGCCTGGCGCTTCGCCGTCTGACCGACGAGCCGCTCACCATTTTTGGTAAAAGCAACGACCGATGGAGTTGTCCGGCCACCCTCGGCGTTGGCGATAACGACCGGGTCACCGGCCTCCATCACCGCAACCACCGAGTTGGTCGTTCCAAGGTCGATACCAACAATCTTAGGCATGAGTAAATCTCCTCTTCGAAAGTCATGTCACGTGCTCCGACGTAACATCTAGGTAGAAGTTTACTCATACTACACTAGAAACACATATGAAGAGTGTTAGCGTTGTGTTAGAGAACGAACGGAGAACCAAGAACCAAGAACCAAGAACCAAGAACTAAAAGAGCAAAGGAAGTACCAAAAATCCCCTCGCCTGTCGCAACCGAGGCGGAAGCCTGCCGAGGTTCGGGGAAGGGGAAAGTCGAGTGCGACGAGACACGGGGAGGAGGGCCTATCCTTCTCGCATGCGTGCAATCCGGCGATTCAGAAACGGCAGAAAGTGGCCCTGGTAGCGCTGCTGAAGCTCGGGCCGCTGCCAATCGTTGCCGGTGATGGTGCCACGACAGAGCGCAGTGCCGCACGCACATGACGTGAGCATATACTCGGCCTCGCTTTCCCAGATCGCGTAGTCGCCGCGCAGTTCTTCGCCAGGCTGAATGTCGCGCCGCGCAACCACCGTCACCTGATCCGCCATCCAGATATTCGGATCGCAGGCATGGTTAACGTAGTAATCCAGGCCATCGGCGGGACCGGCCAGCAGCAGTCCATCGTCGATGAACGAGTAGGAGATGTTGCGCGGCACCTTTCCGTCGCGCAGCTCGGCCTCGGTGTAGGGCGTGCCACCCCAGATGATTACGGTCTCGCCGGCGCGAATCAGCTGGCTGGCAAACAACCCTTGACCATGCGTCGCAGATTGCCCTAGCCGCACTCGCTGATCGATCCAGGTTTCGGGGAGGAATGTTGCTTGAGTCATCGGTATGCTTTCGCCAATTCGTCGACAGTCGCGACAATGACCTGCTGGTTCGTTCTACAGGAAGGTGTCCAGCATTTAGGATCGCCAGCCTAAAAGATAGGCTACTTCTCTCAATTGGCTAACCATTGCCTCGATAACCTTTGTTTTCTCGACGTCTAATCGTAGCTCAATTGGGATAAGCAGTTCATCACTACCTCTCAGCAGGCGCGACGGTTCTTGATATTCGAGTCTTGATAGACTGTCGCGGAGCGTTTGGGTAAGTTTCCATTGATGATCTTTAACACTCAGCCAGATGGGAGTTGCTCTCAGCCGTGCCCAATGATTAGCGTTGAATTGCAAGAAGCAACCATTGCCAGCCAGCCACATATATCGTCCGTAAAGTGCATAGGCTCCAACGGAGCGCAGCTTGTTCACTGATGCGAATCCCTCGTTGACAGCAAGCGCGGTAGCCTCATCCACAAGTTGGCAGAACTGCACGATCCGGGTTCCGGTATTTCCAGTAATTTCTTGTGAGCGAAGCGGTAGAAATGCCTGGTCGTCCATCCGCTCACATAGCCCTTGTAGTTGAAGGATATCCGCTGCTGTTTCGATCTGACCTTCTGCTTCTAATGCTCGGAGAATAAATGTGAGAATAGATCGCCAACTGGCTAAAGCTAATCTATGATAGCTATCGACTTTGCCGATTAAGAACTCGTTACCAATTTCTTTTCGATCACTAATGGGATGACCACCATCCTTACAACGCTGTATTAATTCAGGCCACAGTGTGGAAAATCGCTTTGCTGGGGCTACAAAGAGTAAGATACTGTTAGTTTGATCGGGTAAGCGCCGCAGATATGTAAGTGGCTGATTCTCGGTTAGTCCGGCCCAAAACTTTGCTTCAATAATCGCAATTGATTGTCCATGTGCATCAACACCAACTAAATCTGGTATTGCATGATCTGGTCCTGCCATTTGGGTTTGAAACATAACCGGTGTAGCAGGATCTACACCAGCTTGGGCAAGATAGCGCATGAAGGCTTGTTTTGCGGTGGAAGATCGATTAAGGATATAGTTGAGTGACTCAGTAGCAAGATTTTCTGGTTGAGTGCTAAACTGCGTGACGAGATGCCCAAACAAGCTTTGATGATACATGTGAGAACTCCAAGGACTGTTTAACAGAATCAAAGCAATGGAACATAAGCTAACCAGAGCCTTCTATTCGTATTTTCATACATATGCTCCTCTTAAGGCTTGTTCTTGTATGCGTTCTCTAGGTTCTTCCGTCACGGCATCTCCAGACCGTACTCCTCAAGTAGAGCCCGATTACTCAAAATCTCGTCAGTTGGCGCATCGTGGGCGACCTGGCCGTTCGCCAGAATAATCGTGCGCGGGAAGACCTCGGCGATCAGGCGCATATCATGGGTCGAGACCAGCATTGTCTGCGATAGCGATTGCAGCAGATCCACCAGTCCACGCCGGGCGCGCGGATCGAGCCCAGCCGAAGGCTCGTCGAGCGCCAGCACTTGCGGCTCCATCGAGAGCACCGTGGCCACGGCGACGCGCTTGCGCTGGCCTACGCTCATGTGATGCGGCATGCGATCTTCAAAGCCCTGCATACCAACCTGCTCTAGCGCCCACACAACCCGCGCGCGAACCTCGGCTTCTGCCAGGCCCATATGCAGCGGCCCGAACGCCACATCGTCAAAGACCGTCGGCGAGAAAAGCTGATCGTCGGGATCTTGGAAGACCAGCCCGACCAGCGCCCGCACCTTGCGCAGCGTGTCGCGCCGCACCTCGACGTCTGCAATGCGCACGCTGCCGTCGAGCGCGCCCAGCACGCCGTTAAGATGCAGCAGCAGCGTCGATTTGCCCGCGCCGTTTGGCCCCACCAGCGCGACTTTCTCGCCACTATTGATCGTGACCGACACGTTCTGAAGCGCGACGCGGCCATCGGGATAGGCAAAGGATAGCTGATTCAGCGTAATTGCCGGTGTCGTCGTGTGGAGTTTGGGCAGCTCTAGCTCATGAATCGCCATGTGTCATCCCACAAAGGCTTGCGCCGTAATAATCAAGAGAATCGCGCCGACGACCAGGCCAACCCGCAGATCGCGCCGATCCAGCGTTTGCGCCCGCAGCGATCGCAGCTCGCCGGTGTAGCCGCGTGAAAGCATCGCCACATAGATGCGCTCCGAGCGTTCGAACGAGCGGAGAAACAGCGTTCCCACCAGCCGCCCGGTCACCTGCGCCCGCCACAGCAGCGAGCCGCCGCCTGAGCCTTGGAGCGCCGCCGAGCGACAATCGCGCGCCCGCAGCAGCCGCTGCGCTTCTTCGACCAGAATGAAAAGGTAGCGGTACATGAATGACATCAGCGCTACGATGATCTTGGGCATATGCAGCGCCTGAAGCGCCCGCAGCACATCCAGAAAATGCGTGGTCGCGGTCAGCAGCAGCGCCGCCTGCATCGAGATCCAGGATTTCCAGACAATCGTGATGAAGCGCAGCAGCCCCGCGTCGGTCGCCGTCAGCGTGACGAAGCCCAGCGGCAGCCGGAAGATCGGACGGCCCGGCACGCTGAAGATCACCGTGACGACCACCAGCAGAAACGGCAGTGCCAGCAGCGAGCGCCGCAGAATCGTCGGTAGGCCCACGCCCGACGCGATGATCGCGGCCCACACCAGCGCCGTGAACGCCGTCAGCGCCAACCACGCGCCAACCGGCAGCAGCGACGCGCACACAATCAGCGCGATCGTCAGTACCAGCTTGACGCGGGCATCCAGCGCATGAATCACGCTGGAGCCGGCGATATAGCGATCCAGAAGTTGCTGCGCCATGCGCTCCTCGTTAGGATGTGGTCATCGATTTGGTGTCGCGTGCAACCGAGCGCCGCCGCCGAATCAGCATCGCGATACTGTAGCCGATCGCGACGACGATCAGCACGCCGACCAGACCGGCCAGGATCGTGGAAAGGCCGCCTTCCAGGCCGGGGATTGTGTAGTCGGGCAGCACGCCGACCGGCGAGGTCGCCGTGGGGCCGCTCGATCCGGCCACGCCCAGCCGCTCAAGCACCGACTCAAGACCATCCGGCGCGGAGGAGGCGAACGGCGACAGCAGCGCCAGCAGGACCGCGATCACGAGGCCCGTGCCCAGGATCTGCCGTGTCGAGATTGGCCGCGACTTGCCGCTCAGCTCGTTGCCCAGCCAGGCCGGCAGCAGATCCGGGCGCGTGGCCAGCAGGAACGAGAGCGCCGCCGTGGTGATCAATCCTTCGCCGATGCCGATCAGCATGTGGACGCCAATCATCGCCGGGAAGACTACTGTTGCGCTAGCCGTGCCGGAGGCTGCAAGCTGCGCCGAGGTTAGCGCCGCCGAAAGCACCACTGTCACCCAGGCCGCGATAAAGCCGGAGACCATCAGCCCCCAGGATTGGCGGCCCGTCAGCCGGATCAGGCCATAGAAGATCGCGCTGCCGGAAAGCGCCGTGAGCACGCCCATGTTGAAGATATTCGCGCCCATCACGACGATACCGCCGTCCTGGAAGAGTAGCGCTTGGAGCGCGACCACGCAGGTCATCACCAGCACGCCGGCCCACGGTCCCAGCACGATCGCGGCGAGCGCACCGCCCAGCAGATGGCCCGAGGTGCCGCCCGCGATCGGAAAGTTGAGCATCTGCGCCGCGAAGATACAGGCGGCCATCACGCCCATCAGCGGCACCTGGCGATCGTCGAGCGCGCGATTGGTTCGCTGAACGGCCCAGGCCACACAGGCCACCGTGAGAATCCAAAACAGCGCCGATATCGACGTCGACAACAGTCCGTCTGAGATATGCAGCGCCAGCACCAGCGATCGAACCAGGACATCAAGCATACTGCCTCCAGCGTTTGGTTATTCTGTCTCTGCTGCTCGACACTGCGCGCAGCGTCCAAAGAGCGCAACGTGATCCGGATCGGCCTCAAAGCCGTAATGTTCTAGGATATGCGCTTGCAATGTTTGGATAACGTGATTGTCGATCTGCGTTTGATCGCCACAGACTTTGCAGATCAGGTGGTGGTGCTCGGCGTCATGCGCGTACTCGTATTCCAGCCGATCTTTGCCGACGTCGATCTTACGCAGCAGCCCGACCTGATGTAGCCATTGCAGGGTACGGTACACGGTGGCCAGGTTGATCTCGGGATGGTGTTGCGACACTTCGGCATAGATCTGATCGGCGGTCATATGCCGCTCGCTGCTGCGTAGAAGCTCCAGAATCAGCATACGCTGGCGGGTGAGCCGGAAGCCTTGTTTACGCAGCGCCTGAATATCGTGATGGTGTCGCATACCCGCCTTATTGCAAATACTTGCAATAAGCAGTGTAGTCCTGTTTAATGGTGGTGTCAATTTTGCTGAACAACCGCGCTGGCTGAGTCGGGTCTGGTATAATGGCTGTGGACTCGTTATCAGCGAGGGAAGTAATGTTTGGTGATCATCCACATGAGGAGTGCGGCGTCTTCGGAATCTACGCTCCTGGCGAAGATGTAGCGCGTCTCACCTTCTTCGGACTCTACGCTTTGCAACATCGCGGCCAGGAAAGCGCCGGTATCGCCGTATCTGATGGTAAAAAAGTTAACGCTCACAAGCAGATGGGCCTGGTGTCGCAAGCGTTCGACGAGCAGTCGCTTGAGCCGCTGAAGGGCCATATCGGCATCGGGCATACCCGCTATTCGACAACTGGCTCGTCCTTGATCGCAAACGCACAGCCCTACACGATGGAGTCCTACCTCGGCCCACTTGCGCTGGCACACAACGGCAATCTCACCAACGCCACCGATCTACGCACCATGGTGCTCAAGCGCGGCGTCGGCCTGACCTCGACCTCCGACAGCGAAGTCGCGACGATGGTGCTGCTGGGTGGCGAGGGGCCGAACTGGGGCGATCGCATCGATCATTTTATGAACTGTGCCGAGGGCGCATACTGCCTGACGATCTTGACCAAGGATGCGCTCTACGCAGTGCGCGATCCGCTGGGCCTGCGTCCGCTCTGCCTTGGCAAGCTCGGCGATAGCGGCTGGGTTGTGGCTTCAGAGTCCTGCGCGCTGTCCACGATCGGCGCGGACTGGGTGCGCGACATCGAGCCGGGCGAGGCGATCATGATCGACGGCGACGGGCCGCATACGATCGCGCGGCATCCGGCTCCACGATCGGCGCTCTGCTTGTTCGAATATATCTACTTTGCGCGCCCCGACAGCATGCTTCAGAATCAGCTGATTCATTCTGTGCGCATGGAGCTTGGCCGCGAGTTGGCCCGTGAATCATCGGTCAATGCCGATGTCGTCATGGGCGTGCCCGACTCGGCCATTCCAGCGGCGATCGGCTACGCACAGGAGTCGCGCCTGCCCTACACGGAAGGCCTGATCAAAAATCGCTACATTGGGCGCACGTTCATTCAGCCCGACGATCGCATTCGTAAGCAGGGCGTGAAGCTCAAGTTCAATCCGCTGACCAGCACGCTTGCCGGCAAGCGCGTAATTCTGGTCGACGACTCGATCGTGCGCGGCAATACCAGCGGCCCGATCGTGCGGCTGCTGCGCGAGGCCGGCGCGGCTGAGGTGCATGTGCGCGTGTCGTCGCCGCCGATTCGCCACCCATGCTTCATGGGGGTAGACATGGCGACCTATCCCGAGCTGATCGCGCACCGGATGGACGTTCCTGAGATTCAGGATTACATCCAGGCCGACTCGCTGGCCTACCTGAGCTACGAAGGCCTGCTCCGCGCCACGGGCCGCGACCCGAACTCGTTCTGCGGGGCGTGCTTCACCGGCAAGTATCCCATCCCCAACTTCAATCCGAAAGCCCGCGACGAGATCAAGCTGGTTTTTGAGGAGAGCTAAACAGCGACGGGCAGCCGGAAGGCTGCCCGTTCTGATTCCATCATTTTCACCTGGTTTGTCACCACTGCGCCAGCTCCCCGCCGATCGTCGCGAGATCCGCGCCACCCAGCGGTTTGCTCAGCCGCGCCACCGAGCGCTGCAGCAGAAAGAGCGCCTCAGCGCTGGGCAGCGACGCATGCTGCACCAGCTTGCCCTCGATCATGAGTGTGGCGGCGGGCACAAAATCGGTTGGACCCTCGGCCTGCTGCGCGATGGTGCGCAAACGGTTGATCAGCTCTTGACGCAGCCGCTGCCAATCGATAATCTCCGGCACCTCGCCCGCAGCATCTAGCAGCTTGCCCAGACGCGCAACATGATCGGCTCGGCTCGTCGTTGGTTGGGCTGGCGCTGCGGCTGGCGTTTCCTCGCGCTCTGCGGCTGGCTGCTCGATCGCAGGATCTTCCGCTGGAGACTCGCTAGCCTGTGGCAGCGCTTCAGGAGGCAGATGCGCCGCGCCGTTGCTGCTGGGCTGGGCTTCAACTTCCGGCTGGGCCGCCCGACCATCGTTGATCAGCCGCAGCAGCCGCTGCATATCTTCGTCGTTGTCCCAGCGCGGTGTGTTACCGATCGTCAGGGGCGTGTACCCAAGCGACTCCTGCGTCGGTAGCGGCGACGACTGGTGCTCCGAGATGCCGATCTGCTGGCGGATCTTGGGCAGCGCCTTGTCGATCTGCTGCTGGATCTGATGCACGATCGAGACCCACACGCCCAGCGGCATGCGGTGCGGATCGAGCACGTCCGGCGATTCGGCCAGCACCGAGAGACAGGCAACTCGCGGATCGTTGGGGAAGCGGGTGAAGAGCACCATCTCGGTGCCACGATCGACGGCCAGCAGCAGTTCGGCCTGGTGATGCTCGGTATCGTCGAGTGGCCGCGCGACATGATTGCTGATGTCGATGCCGATCGACTCAAGCGCCATCTGGGCCTCAGTGGCGGCGCTTTCGCCGGCGTGGGAAAGCACGCCCGCGCTCAACACGATCGCGCTGCCGCTGAGCGCGTGGCGGAGCAGGCCGGCGGTAATCGGCGTGCGTCCTGTATCCGAGCCGCCGATCACCAGCAGCAGTGGTTTGCCTTCGTACATGGCTAAGCCTCAAGTGTGCAAATGAAATCGCTCAATTATAGCGGGTTTGGCCTGTTCTTGATTCGCTGGCCTCACTCTTGCCCTACGGGCGAACAAAGGAGCAAGCGAACAAGGGAACAAAGGGATTTGATCTTATTTGTTTTGTTCTTTTGTTCTTGAGCAGGCCCTCACCCCGATGCTACGCATCTCCCCTTCCCCGAGCGTCGGCGGGCTTCCGCCTCCGCTGCGGCAGGCGAGGGTAAATTTCGGTACTTTCTCTGTTCTGTGTTCTGTGTTTTTGTTTGTCTTTAGGTTCTAAGTTCTAGGTTCTAGGTTCTTTTTGTTCCTTTGTTCTTTTGTTCCTTCGTCCTTCAGCCACACGCTCGCTCCCCAAACGCCTCAGGCGTGATCTCGCCCGCGATCATCTGATCCCAGAGACTTTGCACACGGTTGTTGTAATCTGACCAACTGATGTGCCAGAGCGGCGCTTCGACGGTGGCATATTCCAGGCTGGCGAGAAACGCCTGGTTGTTACGCGGCGGCGAGGATGCTAAGAAAAGCTCGATGCTTGCGGGGCTTTTGCGCGCTGGAACAGTTGAGCCGATCGTGGCAAGCTTGCCCATCGACTCGGCGCTGGTCAGCTGCTTGAGCACCTGCCAGGCGGCCTGAGGATTCTCAGTGCGGGCGTTGATCAGATATGCGCCCCAGAAAAGCCAGCTGCTCTGTCGCTTGCCGATCGGCATCTCGGCAACGTCCCAGGTGAAGCGCGCGTTTTTGCGCACCGTGGGCGTCATCCAGCGTCCGCTCCACAGCATGCCAATGCGCCCGGCGTTGAAGAGATTGTCAAGCGTTTCCTGGCCACCGGTGGGCCGCAGCTTTTCGGTGTAGAAGGTTTGGGCAAAGCGCGCGGCCTCGATCGTCTCGGGCGAGCTCAGCGCGCAGGCTGTGCGCTCGGCATTGAAGAGTCGACCGCCCGCCGCCTGGACGAAGTAGCTCCAGCTTGGCCCCCACCAGTTATTCCAGCCGGCCCCGTACTGTCCTTTTGCGGGGTCGGTGAGCTGCCGGGCGCTGGTTAGCAGCGCGCTCCAATTCCACGCGCCCTGCGCGGCTAGCTTGTTAGGCGTTGCGAGACCAGCAGCCTTGAAGAGATCCGCGTTGTAGTACACGACCAGCGTCGAGATGTCGCGGGGCAAGCCATACACCTTGCCGTCATGCGACAGCTCCCCGATCGGCTGGGCGTAGAAGTCGTCGAGAGTGAAGCTCGGGTCGGCGTCGATCAAAGGCTTGAGATCGAGCACCTGTCCGGTCGCGACGAGATCTGCCAGCTCCACGCCGCCGATCCAGAAAATATCGGGGGCAGTGCCCGACTCCAGCTCGGCCTTAAGCTTGGCGGTGTAGTCCTCGCTCATGTCCGGCTCGTACACAACTCGGATGTTTTGATTTGTCAGCATCTGGCTGGCGCTCTCGGCGATCGACTGGTAGGCTGCTTGATCGTCGAGGCTGCCGGGCTGCGTGCGCCAGCGAATGGTTATCGTGCTGTTTGGGGAGGTTTGGGGAACAGATGACACGTCGCAGCCCGCGAGAATCGCCGCTACGATCGCCAGTAAGCTGAAGATGTGAAGGCCAGACTTTCGCCGCATCCATCCTCCGCGTGAATCGACGCCGTGACGATCCTACCACGAATGCCGCGCGCTGCCAGGCGTTTCTGGTGTGGAGCAACAAAAAACGCAGGGTTTGAACCCTGCGCTGAGATGATTGGTAGGTGAGTTTAGACAGTCGGCGTGGCGTCGTGGTGGTTGCCCTGGCGCTTGCGCGTGCAGGTGATGTCATACAGGCCGACCGACTTGCCCTTGATGAACATTTCGCCGTACATGCGGAACTTATTGCGTCCGAAGAGCGTGATCGTTTCTGTTAGATCCAGCCGCGTGCCGCCGACGTCGTAGGTGCCGGTCCAGGAGCTAGCATCGCCGACCCAGCCCATCGAGGTGACGAGGGCAAAGCCGGGAATCGAGGTCATCATCGGGCGGGTGTGAACACCGGTTTCTTTGGTAAAGCCCCAGTATTGATCTTCTTTGAAGGCCTTGCCCACAGGCGGATTCGTCTCCTTGAAGTCGAGCACGAGCCAGCTTTTATCGAGGTCCCAGCTGTTATACATATAGCCGACGTAGGGCAGCTCTTTGCCCTCGACGACCTTGATGCCGCTGGCTTCCCAGTGCCCGATGAAGACCTGCCGCCGATCCTGATCTTCGGCGAGCGCAGCGTCGGGCGCATCTTCGGTAAGCGTGCTGACGGCGTGATCGTCGTCGAAATGATCGCCAAAAACCGGAGCGAGCGCGTGGGCCAAAGACGGGATCATGTCCGTGAGGTGTGCGACGATAGAGTTGAACATGACGAATACCTCCCGATATGGGTTGATGAATGGAATGTTGGGATGAAGCGTCACGCGGCAATCAGATCAAGCTGTATGCCGAATGCTGAACGCATCTATGACTAGTTCAGAAACCAATGGCGGGAATTAAGGATCAGCTTTGGAAGGGCGCTCCTGGAACCTCGCTGTTCTGAATCGTTGCTAGCGCGAAAGCTTGGGAGCCTCGTCTGGGCGACGAAGCGGGCCTGAAACGTAATGCTTGGACGATTGAGTTTGTTGCGTAAAATGCGCTGCTTGCATTTGTATAGATAAATACCGCAGGCCGGCAAATATCACACCGCCGCGCGA
>JAFAYS010001024.1 GCA_019240175.1 Chloroflexota bacterium
ATCTCACGCAGCTATAACCTGCTGATCCGGCTGATGTTCTGGCATCGTTTCCGCGACGCGCAGTGCGGCTTCAAAGGCGCGACTCGGCGCGTCGTGGACGAGCTAGTGCCGCAGGTCAAAGATCAGGCCTGGTTCTTCGACACCGAGCTGCTGCTCAAAGGCGAGCAACAAAACTACCGCATCTTTGAGCTGCCCGTGGAGTGGATCGAAGACCTCGACTCGCGGGTCAAGATCGTCAAGACGGCCTGGGAAGATATCAAAGGGCTGGTGCGCGTGCGGGTTGGTGGGTGACGAAGAACCTAGAACCCAGAACCTAGAACCTAGAGAACCAAGAACAAAAGAGTACCAAAAATCCCCTCATCTGTGCCGAAGGCAACCGAGGTGAAAGCCCACCAAGGTTTGGGGAAGGGGAAAGGCCGAAGGCGGGTACCCTTTGGGTGTGTGAGGGCCTGCAAATGCAAGAGTCCACAGCAATTCTGCTCGATCAGCAGCGCTTTGAGCGATGGACCTCGTTCACGCTCGGCAGCGCGCAACTCGCCGCTGCTCAGCCGGGCCAATACGTCGCGCTGCACTGTGCGGCTGCGGGCAGCTACGACCCGCTCCTGCGCCAGCCGCTCTTTGTCGCTACGACCGATCCGCGCGCCAATACCTGCACGCTGCTGGTCTCTGATCGCGATCCGGCCTATGATTTCCTCAACACGCAGGTGCGCGGCGCGACGCTTAATCTGCTTGGGCCGCTGGGACGTGGCTGGAATATTGGGCCCTCGGTCCGATCGCTCGCGCTGATCGGCACGCCGGCGCACGCTCCCGCGCTCTTCGCGCTGGCGCATAGCTCGGTGGCACGTGGCTTGTCGGTAACCCTGGCGCTCGGCGAGCCAGTCGATGATGCGGACACAGCGAACGATACGCCTCAACCGTTGAGCGCGCCGCCGCCGTTTCTGTTGCCTGCCGCCGCCGAATACAATGTCGCTCAGGGCAATGATCCGGCTGAGGCCGCGCTCACGCTGCTCGACGATACACTGCTGCGCTGGGCCGATCTGCTGTCGATCGCGCTGCCCGTCGAGCTTTTACCACAAGTCGCACAGCGCGTGCGAGCAGTCCGGCTACAGTGGAATCGCGATTTTGCTCAGGCTGCGCTCCTCAGCCCACAGCACCGGCTGGCGTGCTACGTCGGCATTTGCGGCGCGTGTAGCATCGATGGGAGGCAGGGGCGCAAGCTGGTGTGCAGCGAAGGACCGGTGTTCGATCTGCGCGATCTGGTACGATAGAAAACAAAAGAACACACGAACAAGAGAACAAAAAAGAACCTAGAACCCAGAACTTAGAATCGGGGAACGAGCACACAAAAACGTCTTGTTCCCCTCGCCTGCCGCAGCGGGAGAGGGGTTAGGGGTGAGGGCCATTCCCTTTGTTTCCTTGTTCTTTACATAGGAGTGAACATGCGCGTTTTAGTGATCGCAGCTCATCCTGATGATGAAACGGTCTTTTGCGGCGGCATGATGGCCAAATATGCCTCCGAAGGCCACGAGGTTTTTGTGCTGCTGACGACTCGCGGCGAGGGCGGCGAGACCGGCGAGCCGCCGCTGTGTGCCCGCGACGAGCTGGGCCAGGTGCGTGAGCGCGAGGCGCAGGCGGCAATCGCAGCGCTGGGAGCGCGTGAGGTCTTGTTCCTGCCGTTCTGCGATCCGGTCGTCGGCCCTGACGATACGCTCTACCACATCGACGCCACGCCCGAGGAGTTCAGCGGCGCGATCGCGGCGATCATGGCTGAGCTGCGGCCAGATGTCGTGATCACCCACGGCTCCAACGGCGAGTACGGCCACCCGCAGCATATCTTCACGCACCAGTCGGTATTTGCCGCGCTGCGCCAGCTTGAGCCGTGGCGGCCTGCCGAGGTGCTGACCTGGGGCGGCGCGTATCCCGACCCCGAGAAGCCGCGCCACATCAACCAGGACGATCCGGCGGATATTGTGCTGGACGTCACGCCCTGGCTGCGGCAAAAGATTGCGGCGATGGATGCACACCGCACCCAGCATGGCCTCTTCTTTCGCAAAAATCCCGGCAAAACGATCGACGAGCTGCCGGGACGCAAAGAAAGCTTTCACCGCTGGCCCGAGCTCCAGCGCTCCTAGCAGGCACGGCCTTAGTTTTGCTATACACCATTTGTAATTACTAACGCGGGAGAACACACGTGCGCGGATTGTTGGGTCGCAAAAAAGTTCTGGGCCAGCGCCAGGAAGCGCTCCTGGCGCAAGAGCGGGAGCTGTTGAGCCGGCTGCGTGAGGCGTTGAGCGGATTCGTTGATACGATACCGGGCGATCAGCGCACGCTCGACGAGGCGATCGTTCATCTCGACGAGCTGTTTCTGCTGGTCGTGGCGGGCGAGTTCAACTCCGGCAAATCGTCGTTCATCAACGCGCTGATCGGCGAGACCGTGCTGCGCGAGGGCGTCACGCCGACGACGGACATGATCAACATTCTGAAGCATGGGCCGGAGGCAACCGAGCGGCTGCGCGAAGAGTTCGTGCTCGAAATTCTGTATCCGGCTGAGATGCTGCGTGAGATCAACATTGTTGACACGCCCGGCACCAACGCGGTGATCCGCCGCCACGAGGAGCTGACCCGCGATTTTATCCCGCGCTCCGATCTTGTGCTGTTTGTCACCTCGGCCGATCGACCGTTTACCGAGTCTGAGCGAGCTTTTCTTGAGCAGATCCGCGAGTGGGGCAAAAAAGTCGTCCTGGTGATCAACAAGGTCGATATTTTGCAGCCCGCCGAGATCGAGACCGTGGTGCAGTTTGTGCGCGACAACGCGATGCCGCTGCTGGGCCGACAGCCGGAAGTGTTTCCGCTTTCGGCGCGGCTGGCGCGGCAAAGCAAGGCCAGCAGCAGCAGCAGTGACGGCGCTGCCGATGCCGGCTGGGAAAAAAGCCGCTTCGAGGCGATCGAGCGCTACATCACCGATACGCTGGACGAGGATGAGCGCATCCGGCTCAAGCTGCTGAATCCGCTGGGTGTGGCGCAGTCGCTGACAACCAAGTACAAGACGGCGGTCGACGATCGGCTGGGGCTGCTGCGCGAAGACTTTATCACGATCGACAACATCGAGAAACAGATCGCGCTCTACCGTGAAGACCTGCAAAAAGAATTTCATCTGCACATCGCGGAGATCGAAAACCTGCTCCACGAGATGGAGCTGCGCGGTATGAACTTCTTCGACGAGACCGTGCGGATTGGGCGCATGTTCGACCTGATGAAACCGGATCGGATTCGCGCCGAGTTCGAGGACGACGTGATCGGCGAGACGCCCGCACAGATCGAGCAGCGTGTGCAGCACGTCATCGACTGGCTGGTCGACCGGCAGTTCCGGCTGTGGCAAGGCGTGAACGATTATCTCAACAAGCGGCGCGTCAACGTGGATCGCAACCAGATGCTGGGCGAGATCGGCACATCATTCGACTACAACCGCGCCGCGCTGCTGGCATCGGTGGGACAGACAGCGCGGCAGGTCGTTTCCACCTACGATCGCGAGGCCGAGGCGGATGAGCTGGCGCGCAGCGTGCAGAGCGCCATGACCACCACCGCGATCGTCGAAGTTGGCGCGGTTGGCCTGGGCGGCATTCTGGTGGCAGCGCTTGGCAGCACCCTGGCAGATTTCACCGGCATCCTGGCTTCGTTGGTGATTGCCAGCGCGGGCTTATACATTATTCCCAACAAGCGGCGGCAGGCCAAGAAGGATTTTCACCAGAAGATCAGCGATCTACGCGACCAGCTGACGCGCTCGGTCACGCGGCAGGTCAACAGCGAGCTAGAAGCATCGTCGGCGCGCATTCGCGAGGCGATCGGGCCATACACGCGCTTTGTTCGCGCCCAGCGTGAGCAGCTTAGCGGCCTCAGCGAGGAGCTGAACGCGATCGATAGCGTGCTGGGCCGTCTGCGCGCTGAGATCAGCAACGCCTAGCCAGGGATTATCTGAAACCCATCGCTGTCGCCGACGCCGACTTGCGCTTTTTGCACAGAACAAACGTGCATGTTAAGCTGTGAGCCGCGCGTATCACCATGTTCGCGCTACAATGATAGAGAA
>JAFAYS010001100.1 GCA_019240175.1 Chloroflexota bacterium
CAACGCCCACACCATCGACGCCGACGCCGACGCCACAGCCCACGCCGCCACCCGAGCCAGATATTATCGTTGATGATACCGGCAAAGCCTTCTTTAGTGAGGGCGAGCAGTGGGATCAGCTATCCGGCGAGTGCGCGTACGGCGGTCAGGCCCGCACGACCAAAACGATCAACAAATCCGAGGTCGCAACCCATCAGGCCGTCTGGCGGCCAAGTGTGCGCGGCGGCACCTACGATGTGTATGCCTTCATCCCGCCGTGTCCCGCCAACGGACCGCTCACGGTTGCGGCGCAGTACATCGTCCATCACGCGCAGGGCGACAGCTTCGTGACGATCAACCAACGCACGACGTTCGGCACCTGGGCGCTGCTGGGCCGCTACAGCTTTGCGCCGGGCGGCGACGGCTACGTTCAGCTGCGCAACACCGATCCATTCGGCAACTATGTGATGGTCTTCGACGCGCTCAAGCTCGTAGCCGCCACACCCTAAAGTTTCGCTGCATCGGCTGCGGGTGATCGTATCTTCGGATATGATCGCCGCAGCCTGGCACTTTGGTCCTCGAAAGCTGCACCGTTCGTCCTCCTCCGTAACTGCAGCCTCCCGGCTCCGGTATACTATCCAAAGATCCTGCATTTCTAGTGGACAGATCCTCTGATGACGACTCTGCATGCTCTTCGCCGAACCTACGCGCTATCTTTCTCGGAGCTAGCGGTGCTTACCGCTGTTCCGGTGCGTCGGCTGGCGGCCTTCGAATACCAGGGACAAGCGCTCGCACCCGCCGAGCGTCTGCGCCTCGCCGAGCTTTTCGGCATCAAGGTTCAGGCGCTTGAGGCCGGCATGATCTCACGCACCGTTGCGCAGCCGACACTCACGCCGGGCCAGGCACAAGTGCTGGCTGTGCTGGCGGCAACTGCAGCGCTCGCCTGGGGCTTGCAGATGAGCAACGACACGACGATCATCGAGGCGATCGGCAACCAGGCACTCGGATCATTCGCGTCGGGACCGCAGGCGGTCACGGCAATCTTCCAGCCCGCGCCGACTGCAACGCCAACTGCCACCGCTACACCAACGCAGACGCCCATACCGACCGCGACGGCAACCAGCACACCCACCGCAACCAGCACACCGACGCAGACGCCCACCGAAACCAGCACGCCGTTGCCAACCGCGACTACGCTTCCTACCAATACGCCGACGCCGCTGCCGCTTGTAGACACGGGCAAGCCCGGACGCTGCCCAATCCAGCCGGCGCAAGGTCGTGTGATTGTGACGCAGGGCTATGGCGTTGGCACACACGCGCCGGCGGCTACGTGGGGCGCGCTAGATCTCGCGGTTGCCGGTGGTCCCACCGAAGGCACGATCGTCGTCGCGACTCACTCCGGCAAAGTACGGGTTGTGCTGAACAGCTGGCCCGCCGGCAACTACGTCTCGGTATCCAGCAACACCGGCTGGCGCACGGGCTACTCCCACTTGCAAACCGTGCTCGTCAACGACGGCGATTATGTCGAGGCTGGCACGGCGATCGGCACGATTGGCAGCACCGGCTACTCGACCGGCCCGCATCTCCACTACGATACCTGGCTGGACGGCGTGAATCTCGATCCCGCGCCGGTGCTTTCCTGCTTCTAGCTCGCGCAACATCGCGTACAATGGCAGCATGACGAGCCTACGACTTACGCGATCTCAGGATCAGATCGCCAGCCGCTTGATCGCGCTGCTGATCTCACTGATCGGCCTGACCGCCTTCTTCTATCCTTTCTTTCTCAGCGCGCTGCCTTCGGACGCGACGGCCAATGTGCGTGCCGGTGACGCGCCGGTGATCTTTGGCATCTTGATGCCGCTGCTGCTCTTGTTGATCGTCGCAGAGCTCAGCAGCCAACGCATGAACGCCAAGATCGTCGCGGCGCTCGGGGTGCTCACCGCGATCAACGCGATTCTGCGCTTGCCAACCGGCTTCGGCGATAGCCCGACCTTTTTTTTCCTGCCGATGCTGCTGGGCTACGCTTATGGCGCGCGCTTCGGCTTTTTGCACGGCACGCTGAGCCTGTTTGTCTCGGCGCTGCTGACGGTTGGCATCGGGCCGTGGCTGCCGTTTCAAATGCTGGCGATGGGCTGGATCGGGATGGGCGCGG
>JAFAYS010000018.1 GCA_019240175.1 Chloroflexota bacterium
ACATGCAGCCGATCGAGACGCCGCTGGGAGCCGGGCGCGTCTACACGCTGCGCCGCGATCGTTTTCAGCCCACCGGCGGCGAGACCGTGTGGTACGCCCAGCAGGCTATGATCCCGCTTGGCAGCCGCATCGTGTCGGTGTGGGTGAAGGCCGACGCAACTACCAGCGGAGCGCCTACCCCCGAGCTTGCGCGCATGATCGCGTCCTTACAGCTTTGATAGGCGAGGATGTACTGGGTGCAGCAAGCAGCGCCCTTACAGGATCTTGTTCTTTGTTCTTGGTTGAGTCAGGCCCTCACCCCCTGCCCCGAACCTCGGCAGGCTTCTGCCTCGGTTGCGACAGGCGAGGGGAAAATCGGTACTTCGCTGTTCGTTTGTTCCCTTGTCCTCTTGTTCCTTTGTTCTTTGTTCTCTCCCGGTCCTAGGTTCTGGGTTCTGGGTTCTTCGTCCCTCGTTTGCGGCACCCTAGGGCATGTGCTATAATCGCGGTTCATAAATACATAACGCGAACTCATCGCGATGGGCGGAGGGACTGGCCCGATGAAGCCCGGCAACCCTGAACGGCGGCGCGAGCCTGGATCGATACTTTGGTAGATCGACCGGCGACGCTCCATCGGACAGAAGGTGCCAAATCCTGCGGCATAGTTGTGCTACGCCGAAAGATGAGAGGGAACGAAGATCCAGCCTCTCGTAATGAGCGGCTTTTTTTATGGGTGCGCGATGCGAACGGTATGGTGGGAGCCCGGCGCGGTCTGCTTGATCGATCAAACCAAGCTGCCGCACACACGCGAGACGGTGCGCTGCACAACGGTTGCCGAGACGGCGACGGCGATTACAAACATGATTGTCCGGGGCGCGCCCGCGATTGGCATTACGGCGGCCTACGGCATGGTGATCGCTGCTGAGGCGGCAGCGGCCAGCGATTCTGTTGATCTGATCGGCGAGCTGGCGGCGGCTAAAACCACGCTCGACGCAGCGCGACCGACCGCCGTCAATCTACGCTGGGCTACCGATCGGATGCTGGCGCTGGCGCATGCGCTGCACGAGCGCACACCGACCGCCGAATTGATCGAGCGGCTGCTCAGCGAGGCTCACGCCATCCGCGACGAAGACGAGGCGATGTGCTACGCGATCGGTGAGTGGGGCGCGCAGCTGCTGCCCGAGGGCGCGAACGTTCTGACGCACTGCAACGCGGGCGGCCTGGCGACAGCCGGCTACGGCACTGCGCTCGCGCCGATCAAAACCGCGCACACCCAGGGCAAGCAGGTGCATGTGTTTGTCGACGAGACGCGGCCATTTCTTCAGGGCGCGCGGCTGACAACCTGGGAGCTGCAAGACGCGGGCATTCCTCAGACCTTGATCACCGATAGCATGGCCGGCTACTTTATGCGCCAGGGCTCGATCGACTGTATCATCGTGGGCGCTGATCGCATCGTGGCCAACGGCGATGTTGCCAACAAGATCGGCACCTACAGCCTGGCAGTGCTGGCGCAGGCGCACAATATCCCGTTTTATGTGGCCGCGCCGACCTCGACGATCGATCTGAGCATGGCCAGCGGTGATGATATTCCGATCGAGCAGCGCGACCCGCGCGAGGTGATGTATCTGGGCGGTCAGCTGCTGGCACCCGAGGGCGTGCAGGCTGCGCATCCGGCGTTTGATGTCACGCCGCACACGCTGATCAAAGCGATTATTACCGAGCATGGCATTATCGAGCCGCCGTTCGAGACGAATATTCGCCAGATCATGCAGCAGCCAGCGTCAAGTGACGAGCCGTCAGCGGCACCTGCCGGCTCCTAACAGCTTAGCCTGCGATGTCACTGCCGTTTCGTCCAAAATGTCAGCCCTTGCAGCTCGGCCCGCTACCATACGTCGATGTAACCGCCGCCTGGAATGCCGTTCTTCAATACACTCCCGAGCTTCCGGCGCTGCCGCTGCTGATTCGCGAGGGCGAAACACCGGTGACACTTGCGGCGGAGGGCTTTGCCGGCATCAGCGTGAATCAGGCCACGGTCACCATCGATCGGGCTGCCGCGCTGAAAGGCCTGGACACGCTCTACGCCGACTATCTGCGCGGAACGACGGCGCATCACGGGCTGGAGCTGGCGGCGCTACCACGGCTCACGCATATCGAGAGCGCGCTGCGGCGGGTGCAGGCGATCTTTGGCCTGATGCTGGGGCCGGTGAGCCTGGCGCATCTGATCGTTGATGAACAGGCCGAGCCGATCATTAACGATCATGAGCTGCTCGACGGTTTGGCCAAGCACTTGTTTTTGCGGCGGCTCTGGCTCAAGAGTATGTTTGAGCGCACGGGCAAGTCGGCGGTGGTCTGGGTGTACGAGCCGTATTTGAACGTCGTCAGCTCGGCCTTTAGCTCACAGCCGCCCGACGAGATCATGGGCGCGCTGGATCAAACGCTGGGCTACGAGCAGCCACGGGCGCTGTGGCTGGGTCAGGCCGAGACACTGCTGGCATTGCCCGAGCACTGGCGGATCGACTTGCTTGGCTTGCCGCTGCCGCAGCCTGAGCAGATCGACCTGATCGGGCCGCGCATTGCCGAGCTGATTAAGCAAAAACGCGGCATCGCCTGGGGCATTGTGCCGGTGAGCGGCGAGGGCCTGCATAGCGCAACCGCCGGACGACTGGCGGCGCGCTTTGAAAACTGGCTCCGCGCGCTGGAACCGCTGGGCGTCACGCCCGCCGATGTGCTGGCGACGTCGGTGATCATGCCAGAGGACTCGCTGGCCTATCTTGAGCGCGGCGATGCCGAGCGCGCGCTGGCGCTAACAACCGAGCTATCATCGCTGATTCGACAATCATACGGATTGGACTAACATCAAAAAACCAGCAGTGAGCGGGGTGCCGCGAGCCTGGCGCTTGAAAAAGGAAGCAACTGTGCGGATTATCGTCACTGGATCGATCGCTTACGACTATATCATGGTCTTTCCGGGCCAGTTCAAAGATCACATTCTGCCCGATAAAATGCATATCCTGAGCGTGTCATTCCTGGTCGACTCGCTCAAACGCATGCGTGGCGGCACCGCGCCCAATATCTCCTACAACCTGGCGCTGCTCGGCGAGCGACCGACGATCGTCGGCACGGTTGGTGAGGATTTTGCCGAGTACAAGGCCTGGCTGGATGCGCAAGGAGTCGATACGGGCGGCATCAAAGAGATCAGCGGCGATTTCACCTCGTCCTGCTTCATCAACACCGATCTGCAGGACAACCAGATCACCGCGTTCTACCCCGGCGCAATGGCGCACGCTGTGTCGATCTCGATGCACGACGAGCTCAACCGCAGCGCCGATCTGGTGGTGATCGCGCCCAATGATCCTAAAGCCATGGAGAAGTACGCCGCCGAATGCACCGAGCTCGGCATTCCCTACCTCTACGATCCATCGATGCAGGCACCGCGCATGACCGCCGAAGATCTGGAAGCCGGCTTCAAAGGCGCGCGTATTCTCACCGGCAACGATTACGAGTTCGGCATGATGGCCGAGAAGCTGGGCATTACCGAGGCGCAGCTCCGCCGCCGCGTGCCGATTACGGTGATGACCAGGGGCGAGGCCGGTTCGCTGATCACGGTCGAGGGTGAGGAGTTCGAGATTCCGATCGCGACACCACGTCAGGTTGTCGATCCTACCGGCGCGGGCGATGCCTTCCGGGCCGGCTTTGTTAAAGGCCTGGCGCGCGGCTTCTCGTGGCCGGTCGTCGGGCGCATGGCGGCGGTCAGCTCGGTCTACGCGATCGAGCATGCCGGCCCGCAGCAGCACAGCTATACGATCACGGAGTTTGTCGAGCGCTACCGTGAAAACTTCGGCACTTCGGAAGAAGTGGAGTCGCTGCTCGACGAAACAGTTACGGCTTAGGTTCACCGCTCAGAACGAGATTCTGAAAACTGAACTGGTTATATCATAAGGAGAGTTCACGCAACATGGCGAATTATGACGTAAAAGATCTTGGCCTGGCCGAGGTCGGACGCCAACGGATCGAGTGGGCCGCGCAGGAAATGCCGGTGTTGAAGCTGATCCGCGAACGATTTGAGAAAGAGCGCCCCCTGGAAGGGCTGAAGATATCGGCGTGTCTGCACGTCACCGCTGAGACCGCCAACCTGGCGCGCGCGCTGGCTGCCGGTGGTGCCGACATGGTGCTGGTTGCCTCGAACCCGCTGTCGACGCAGGACGACGTGGCGGCGGCGCTCGTCAACTACGACGAGATCCCGGTCTACGCGATCAAGGGCGAAGACAACGAGACCTACTACAAGCATCTCAAGGCCGCCCTCGATCACAACCCGCAGATCACCATGGACGACGGCGCGGACCTGGTGACCGGCATGCTCAAGGAGCGCCGCGACCTGCTGAGCAACCTGGTCGGCTCGACCGAGGAGACCACGACCGGCGTGATCCGGCTCAAGGCCATGGCCAAGGACGGCGTGCTGAGCTTCCCGGTGGTCGCCGTAAACGACTCGCTGACCAAGCATCTTTTCGATAATCGCTACGGCACCGGCCAGAGCACGCTCGACGGCGTGATCCGCGCCACCAACGTCCTGATCGCGGGCAAGACTGTGGTTGTCGGCGGCTACGGCTGGTGCTCCAAGGGCATCGCCATGCGGTCTAAGGGCCTGGGCGCGGATGTGATCGTCACCGAGATCGATCCGGTCAAGGCGCTGGAGGCCGCAATGGACGGCTTCCGCGTGATGCCAATGGTCGAGGCCGCGCGCATCGGCGATATCTTCATCACCGCGACCGGCGACATCCATGTGCTGGACGGCGAGGACTTTGCCGTGATGAAGGACGGCGCGATCATTGCCAACTCGGGCCACTTCAACGTCGAGATCAATATTCCCGACCTGGAGAAGGCCGCCGTCGAGAAGCGCCAGCCGCGCGCCTACATCGATCAGTATGTGATGAGCGATGGCCGCCGCCTGAACTTGCTCGGCGAGGGCCGCCTGATCAACCTGGCCTCGGCTGAGGGCCACCCGTCGGCGGTGATGGATATGAGCTTCGCCAACCAGGCGCTGGCCTCGGAGTTCCTGCTGCGCAACAAGGGCAAGCTTGAGCCCAAAGTCTACGCGCTGCCCGAAGAAGTCGATCGTGAGATCGCGGCGCTCAAGCTCGCGGCGATGGGCCTCAACATCGACACGCTGACCGCCGAGCAGGAGCACTACCTGAACTCCTGGGAAGAAGGAACCTAAGCAAATCGCCGGAGACCAATGACCTCGGGGTCATTGGTCTCCGGGCATTGGTGAGCATATGCAGCCATACAACCAGCAATACGAAGAGCAGCCGCCATCCTACACCATCCCGTCGGGACCGCACGTCAACCCTAGCGCACCCTATGTCGGTAACCAGAAAGACATGCTGTCCTTCATGGCGATGATCGCCGGCGCGGGACTGCTGTTGAGTTGCATTCCAGGCTTTAGCTGCCTGCTGCCCTTCTTTGCGCTAATTGGCGGCATTATCGGTCTGCGCGGCGCGGATCAGGCAATTAATCCGGGCCGAACGCGTACCTACTCCTGGGTTGGGATTATCGCGGGCGCAATCTTCCTGCTCGTTATTATCGCGTTCATGGTGTTCTATGGCGCGCTGATCATGGCGGCACTTCAGGAAGCCTCGAACCAGGAATTTTAGAAATTTCGAAGGACTATAGAGATGGGCACAACATTTACTGATGCTCCCCAGATCTTCCTGACCTCCGAGTCGGTGACTGAGGGACATCCCGATAAGATTTGCGACCAGATCTCGGACGCGATTCTGGACGCGCTACTGGAACAGGACCCGCGCTCACGTGTGGCCTGCGAGACGGCGACGACTACCGGCCTGGTGGTGGTGCTGGGCGAAGTGACGACCAACGGCTATGTCGAGGTGCAGGATATTGTGCGCCGCGTCATCACCGAGATAGGCTATACCCACAGCGACTACGGCTTCGACGCCAACACCTGCGGCGTGATGGTCGCGCTGCACGGCCAGTCCGCCGATATTGCGCTGGGCGTCGACAAGGCGCTTGAGGCCAAGGCGGGCGAGATGACCGAGGCTGAGGTCGAGGCGGTTGGTGCCGGCGACCAGGGCATGATGTTCGGCTTCGCCTGCAACGAGTCGCCCGAGCTGATGCCGCTGACGATCGCGCTGTCGCACCGCTTGACGCGCCGCCTGAGCGAGATCCGCAAGTCGGGCCAGCTGACCTACCTGCGCCCGGACGGCAAAGCCCAGGTGACGGTCGAGTACGCGCATGGCGTGCCGAAGCGCGTCGATACGGTGCTGGTCTCGACGCAGCATGACGCCGGCGTTTCCCAGGAGCAGATCCGCAACGATGTGATCGAGCATGTGATCAAGGCGGTCATTCCTGCCGAGCTGCTCGACGACAAGACCAAGTATTACGTCAACCCGACCGGTCGCTTCGTGGTCGGCGGCCCAATGGGCGACGCAGGTCTGACCGGACGCAAGATCATCGTCGATACCTACGGCGGCATCGCCCGCCACGGCGGCGGCGCGTTCTCGGGCAAAGATCCGACAAAGGTCGATCGCTCGGCAGCCTACGCGGCACGCTACGTGGCCAAGAACGTGGTCGCGGCGGGTCTGGCGGAGCGCTTCGAGGTCCAGCTCTCGTACGCGATCGGCGTGGCCAAGCCGCTTTCGGTCAGCGTCGAGACCTTCGGCACCGGCAAGATCGCCGACGAAGATCTGCAGCGCCTGATCGACGAGAACTTCGATCTGCGACCCGGCGCGATCATCCGCGACCTGAATCTGCGCCGCCCGATCTATCGCAAGACGGCGGCCTACGGTCACTTTGGCCGCGACGATATCGATGCGCCGTGGGAAAAAACCGACAAGGCTGATGCGCTGCGCAAGGCGGCGGGACTGTAAGCACGTAGAACCTAGAACCTAGAACCGGAAGGGATTCAATGGTTCTAGGTTCTAGATCTTTGGTAGGCCTTTAAGAAGATCAGGCCCTCACCCCTTCGCTATCGCTCTTCCCCTTCCCCGAACCTTGGCGGGCTTCCGCCTCGGTTGCGACAGGCGAGGGGAAATTGCGGGCGCAGCAAGCAGCGCCCTTACACCTTTGTTCCCTTGTTCGTTCTCGATTCTCGGTTCTCCTGCTTGTTCTTTTGTTTCTTTGTTCTTTTGTTCTTTGTTCCCCTAGGTTCTAGGCTCTTAGTTCTAGGTTCTTGAGATGTCACAGCTACCTTTTGATCGCCTGATGCGCGAGCTTGCGTCTTACCTCGGCACGCCGCTAAGCTTCGATCGAGGAATTTACAGGCTGATCGTGCCGCTGCCGATGAGCCGCCAGCAAGAAGTCAGCGCCTCGATTCGCAACGACGACGACGGAC
Organism: Chloroflexota bacterium; assembly: GCA_019240175.1. GTDB lineage: Bacteria > Chloroflexota > Chloroflexia > Chloroflexales > Kallotenuaceae > LB3-1. The sequence continues at coordinate 7,328 of JAFAYS010000018.1, forward strand.
GTCAGATCATCGCGTTTGTTTCCACGGTTGGCGAGGCCCGGCGCGGCATCGAGCCGTGGAATCTGTTGCGCGCGAATGGTTCGCCGATCTACAGCCGCGCGGCGCTGCTGGGCGATATGATCGTCGTGATCGCTAGCCAGCTGCTGGAAACCGCGCAGGCGGAAGAAGTGCTACTGATCTTGCGTGAGGTGGCGCACTTCGCCGATCAGTTGGAGCGCAAGCATTTCCGCGGCGACATGTTCTGAGCCAGTGATGTCACATATAATCACTTGACGCAACAGCATGGTTCTGTTATACAAAACTTATGCAGTTCGAGATCATCGGTGATATTACCAGCATTGAAACCTTCGCCGTTGGTAACGCTATTCGGGAAATCGAACGCTTGCAGCGAACTTATGGGCGTGGACGGTGGCGAAAACGTAAAGGCATCACTATAGTTCGCTTAGCTGATGGAACAATCCATCAAGCCGAAGTCCACTGGTATGAGGCGTCAGGCATCGGTCGTCAGGAAATGAAGATTAAGCATCTTTTGGATTGAAACTCTATGAGCCAGCAACCAACAGCCGCCATTCAGCTTGTGATCTGTATTCGCAACGACGAATATCCAGCTTCGTTGGAAGTGCGGAAGATATACCAGACTTTACCCGATACAACGGCAGCTGCTCACCATATGATCCGTGTCATCGATGAGTCAGGCGAAGACTATTTGTATCCTGCAACGTATTTCTTGCCCATTGACTTACCTCGACCTATTCGTATAGCACTTAATCTTGCTGCATAAAGCGTATCCACCACATCACTTCGCCGTCCGCTGATCTTACGTGAGGTGGCGCACTTCGCCGATCAGCTGGAGCGCAAGCATTTCCGTGGCGACATGTTCTGAGCACACAGGCCAATACAGATCGCTTCAGCCAAATCTCATTGTATGCTCCTGTATGCTTGCAGATAGTGTGAAGGAGCTGATCATGAACCGATTCCTGGTGGTTGCATACACTATCTTGTGTGTGCTTGGCACAACTGTATATCCTCCTCTACCGGAGCCCTTGAGTCGCAAATTTGTCATCATGCTGTTTTGTCTGGCACTGCTATCAGGCTTCGTCGAAGCAGCGGCTACTGTATACACTGGAAAAAGGCGTTGGATCTGGGCTTGGTTACCCGTGGTTGCCGGGGTAGTTGGATACTTTGAAGTCATGGTGGCGATCGAGGTGATATCAAGTGTAGGCCCGCCAGATCCGGATGGTCCGTATGCGCTGGTTGTGTTCCCGTTTATGGCCGTGGGCTTCGCGGTTCCGTTCGCGCTCCTGGTCCACGGTTGGGCTACCTGCCTCCTGTGGCTGGGACGAGCCCGCGTCTGGCCTAAGCATTCGATCTCGTGCTGATAAGGCCAATAAAACAGCCAGGCCACGCACGCAGCGCAGCCTGGCCGGTTGCTCGATCTAGCCGCGTAGCAACGACTCGCCGCCGTCGATCCACATCTCGGTGCCGGTGATATGCTTGGACGCGTCCGAGGCCAAAAACAGCACCAGCTGCGCGACCTCCTCGGATGTACCGGGCTCACCACCCGTCAGCGGCATGCCTTCGTCCTCGTACTCGGTCTCGAAGCGCACCTTGTCCAGATTGCGCTGCTCGGTATTCTCGTCGATGTTGGTCTCGATCGCGCCGGGACAAATCACGTTGACGCGGATCTTGTGCGGGGCCAGCTCAAGCGCGACCATTTTAGTAAACGCCACTTGCGCCGCCTTGGTGCAGGAATAGGCCGTCGCGCCGGTGTTGCTGAAGATGCGAGTGCCATTCACCGACGACGTGACGATCACCGAGCCGCCCTGCTTTTTGAGATGCGGCACGGCGTATTTGACCGTCAGGAACGTGCCCTTGAGATTGATGTTGATCGTTTTGTCCCACTCGTCGGGCTCAAGCTCTTCCAGCGGTGCCCACACACCGTTGATGCCGGCGTTAGCGAACACAATGTCGAGCCGGCCCCAGCGCTCGATCGTCTGCGCGACCGCCTGCTGCATCTGATCCGGCTGCGAGATATCGGCGGTCACCACGATCGCCTCGCCGTCGCTCTGCTGGATCTGCTCGACTGTTTGCTTGAGCTCGTCCTCGGTATGGCCCAGCGCGGCGATCTTCGCGCCTTCTTTGGCCAGCAGCAGCGCCGCCGCCTTGCCGATGCCGGAGCCTGCTCCTGTGATCAGCGCCACTTTATCCTTCAGCTGCATAAAGATCCTCCCTCATCTACCAAATCCTGGTGGCGCTGTCAGCAAGCTATATACCAGCACAAAGCCGCCGATCCCACGCAGATGGAACCGGCGGCCTGATGCGGATGTGTAGATTAGTCTAGCTCGCGCTGACCGTCTCCGGCGCGTGGGCGGGACGCGTCACCTTTTCGTTACGCTCATCCAGCCCGATCTTGCCGTCGCGAACGTGGATAATCCGGCGCGCATAGGCGGCAATATCCGGCTCGTGGGTAACCAGAATCACAGTGATGCCCTGCTCGGCGTTGAGCCGCGTGAAGATGTTCATAATCTCCTCGCCGGTCCTGGTATCGAGCGCGCCCGTTGGCTCGTCGGCCAGCACAATTCGCGGATTGCTCACCAGCGCCCGCGCGATCGCCACGCGCTGCTGCTGGCCGCCGGATAGCTCGTTGGGCTTGTGGTGCATACGCTCGCCCATGCCCACCATTTTCAACGCGGCCTCGGCGCGCTCGCGGCGGTTGCGACCATCGCCGTAGAGCGTCGGCAGCTCAACGTTGCGCAGCGCCGAGCGACGCTGCAACAGCATATACTGCTGGAAAACAAAGCCGAGCTTCTGGTTGCGGATCTCGGCCAGCTGGTTATCGTTGAGCGCACCCACGTCCACGCCATCCAGCAGATACTGGCCGCCGGTCGGCTGATCCAGACAGCCGATGATATTCATCAGCGTAGACTTGCCGGAGCCGGACGGCCCCATGATCGCCACCAGCTCGCCCTCGTTGATCGTCAGCGACACGCCTTGCAGCGCGTGGACCTCGACATCGCCCATTTTGTATGTCTTTGTGAGATCGTGCAATTCTATCAGCGCCATAGTTTCAGGCCCTCACATTGGCCCTGCGGGCAAACAAGGGAACAAGGAAACAAAGGAACAAACAATCGGGCTACTTTTTGTTCTCTTGTTGGTTTGTTCCCTTGTTCTTTCATTAGGTTCTTAGTTCTAGGTTCTAGGTTCTTTTATTCGTACCGCAGCGCCTGGATCGGATTCAGCCGTGCCGCGCGCAGTGCCGGATAGATACCAAAGAAGAGACCAACCGCCGCCGAGAAGCCGACCGCCAGCATCACGGCGCCCAGCGTCACGACCGGCGTGATGTACTCGGAGAACAGAAAGCCGACCAGGCTGGCCGTGCCGTAGCCAAGCAACAGCCCGATCAGACCGCCCATAATACTCATCACCAGCGCCTCGATCAGGAACTGGCGCAAAATATCGCGGCGTTTGGCCCCGACCGCCTTGCGCAGACCGATCTCTTTGGTGCGCTCCGTGACCGACACCAGCATAATATTCATCACGCCGATGCCGCCGACAAAGAGCGAGATCCCGGCGATCGCGCCGAGGAAAACCGTCAGCGTGGTCGTCACGGTGTTGAACGTCGAAAGCAGCGAGGCCTGGCTAAAGACCGTGAAATCGTCGTCCTTGCCGCTATCGTCGAGCTTGTGACGCCGCCGCATGAGCTGCTCGGTCTTTTCCTGTGCCAGGTCGATCGCCTCGGAGGTGCGCGCCTGCATCAGAATATTCGACACCCGATAGCTGGCGGCGGTCGTCGCGCGTCCGCCGAACAAGGATTTATAACCGGTGTTGAGCGGTACATAGACCGCCGCGTCTTCGTTGCTGAGGCCGCCGGTCTTTTCCAGCACGCCGACAACCTTCATCGACTGGCCGTTGAGCCGCACGCTCTGCCCGATCGGATCGGAGGAGCCGAAGATATCTTCGCTGATGCCGCCGCCGAGCACGGCCACGTTGCGCGCGCCCGCGTCCATGTCCTCGGTAATAAACTGGCCACGCGCAACTTTCAGGTTGCGCACGATCGAGTACTCCGCCTGAACGCCGGTCACCTGGACATCCTGGCTGATGTCGCCGCCGTCGATCTTGGCCGAGCCCTGAAACATCGGCGTCACATACTCAGCCTCGGGCACACTGCGGCGCATCGCCTCGACGTCGTCGAGTGTCAGCTCACTGCTTGTGGATGGTGCCCCCGGCCCGCCCTGCTGCGCGCCGGGTACAATGTAGAGCAGATTCGTGCCGATGCCTTCGACTTGAGCGGTGATCGCCTGCTGCGCGCCGTTGCCGATCGAGATCAGCGAGACCACCGACCACACGCCGATGATAATGCCAAGCATCGTGAGAAAGGTACGCAACTTATTCGAGCGCAGGCTTTCCAGCGCGATACGCACGCTTTCCCACACGCCCGTCGATAGATTGATTCGTGCCGCGCGCGGAGCGCTACGCAGCTGTTCAGTTCGTGCCATACGTCGCTCGCTTTGATAAAGCCCAGCTTATTGGACAGTCGAAGCCGAGCCGAGCACAGCAATTTCATCGCCTTCGTTCAAGCCGTCGACCACTTCCACCTCGACATCATTGCCCAGGCCGATGCGAATCTCGCGATCAGCAAACGTATCGCCCT
>JAFAYS010000037.1 GCA_019240175.1 Chloroflexota bacterium
CTACCATCCAGCTGCCGTCTGACTGGCAGACCAAGACGATCACACCTGAGGATTTCGAGAACATAGCGAAGATGATGGAGGGATTCAATCCAGGGCTGGCCGACAACACCCACAAGCTCGCCGAGGCCGACGAATTCCAGCTTCTCAACCTCCTGGCGATGGACCCGGCAACCGGTCGAAACGTCAACATCATGGCGATTCCGCTCCCTTCTGATATGCCATCGGATCAGTTGCTGCCGCTCCTGTCCACGACCCTCGACAACAGCCTGCCCGGCACGAAGGTTTTGAGCAGCGACAGCAACCGACAGATCAATGGATTGCCGGCTGGCCGCACAGCGTATGAGATTGCCGCAGGTCCGTTTAACCTCTCAGGCCCGGTGCGCGGCGTCCAATGGTATATCCTCGGCGAACGGCTCTGGGTCATTACAACCATTGGTCCGGTTGACGATGAGCTCATCCCGCTCGCGGATCGGATCGCGCAAACACTCACCGCCAGCAAGGCCTCCGGCGGAAGTTCACCCACAGCCGAGCGGCGGCAGGTCGTCAACGGCGGCAACCTGCGCCAAGGCCCCGAGGTACGTGCCGGCAACATCATCGGTCAGGTCTGCCCCGGCGATCGTGTGGTCGTTCAGGATGGTGGAAATACGCCTGGCTGGGCAGCGGTACGCGTGGAGGCGACCGGGCCAGACTGCGTTTCCGAGCGCGTGGCTGCCGGAGCGCAAGGCTGGGTCAGCACGTCGTTGCTCGGGCCGCTCACGGATAATGGCGCAGATGCGCTGCCGCCCAGCTTGCCGATTCGCAAGCTTGTGCCGTTTACCCACAAGCCAACCGGCATTGCCGGGTTGCGCCCCGACAACTGGACGATCGTCGAGAATAACCTGAGCTTTCAGATCTCGTCGAGTCCTGCAGCGCAGGCTGGGATGACCGCGACGTTCGCCAGCTTCGATGAGCATCCGCCGGAGAAAGCAGCGGCCATGACTCGCGCCAGCTTTGGGGTATTCAAGGAGAACCGGGTTCCCGGACCACCGCCGGAGATCCACGAAGAGTAGATCAACAAGGATGGCAGCGGCGTGCTGCTCGTGACGGTTTCCGCTTCGCCACAGGGAAGTACGGAGGCGGTGCGCGTGACCGTCTACGTCCGCGCGACGGTCACACCAGGCGGCATGCTGTCGGCGTTTGCGTCGGTACCTGCCAAAACGTTCCAGCACCAGGAAGCACTCGTCCGCCAAATGGTCGATTCAGTCCACGTAATCGAGTAATCTTTGCCCCTGGGATCAGACAATGGCAAACCGAGTTCTTTGAAGATCTCCCCGTTGCAACCAATGTCATGACCTTATCAAGAATAGGAAGTATAGGAATGTATCCTCGAAGCATGGTCGCGCTTATCATGTCGCTGATCTTTGTCCTTGTCGCCGCCGGTCCTGGCCGATCAGCGCACGCCCAAGCCGCCGAGCAGTGCTTTCCCGAAACTCAGCAGTGTCTTAGCGGACGCTTCCGCGACTACTGGCAGCAAAGCGGCGGCCTGGCCGTCTTTGGCTTTCCGATCACCGCTGCCGACAACGCACCCAGCCGCGAGACCGGCCAGACCTATCTGACGCAGTGGCTGGAGCGCAACCGCTTCGAGCTGCACCCGGAAAACCAGGCTCCTTACGACGTGCTGCTCGGACGGCTCGGCGATGACCGGCTTCGGCAGCAAGGTCGCGATTGGCAGACCTTCCCCAAGGCCGATCCCGGCGCGGCGCACTTTTTCGCCCAGACCGGCCACGCGATCACGCACGAGCCGTTTTGGCGCTATTGGAGCAGCCACGGCCTGGAGCTCGGCGATCGCGGCGTGAGCGAGCGCGAAAGCCTGGCGCTCTTCGGGCTGCCGATCTCGGAGCCGGCGCTGGAAACCAACGCGAGCGGCGACACCGTGCTGACGCAGTGGTTCGAGCGGGCACGTTTCGAGGATCACGGCGCGCAGGGCGTGCTGCTGGGTCTGCTCGGCAACGAAGTACGGACAACACCACAGCCAACGCCAAGCCCGTCACCGTCGCCCAGCCCAAGCCCGACGCCGGCGCAGCCAGCCTGCACAGGTGTTCCCGATTCGCCGGTGGCTCAGGCTGTGCCGGCATGTATCTACGGCGGCGATAAAGTGGTGATTATTGGCCGGCAGCTTGACGCGCATGAAGGCGTTGGCATGTGGCTGACCAAGCCCGACGGCACGATCGTGGAGTTCCCCGTGCTGCGCGGCCTGAGCCGGACCAACGAAGAAGGCACGTACACCGTCGAAGGTGCTCTAAGTGCGCAATCGGCACCAGGCATCTACGGGGTAACAATCCAAGGCCGCAAGAGCGGTCGCGCAGTCACAGCGCTGGTCAAAGTATTTCCAGCCGATCCCGGCGCACCGACGCGCGTCGATTATGCGCAGCTCCCGGAAGCGGTAAACGCAACCGTCAATCCGATCTCGGGTCCGATCGGCACGCGCTTTGGCTTCAAAACAACCGGCTTCAAGAACGGCACGATCGTGCGGATCTATGCGATTACGCCCGACGGCTCAACGATCGAATCCGATTTTGAGATCATCGCCAGCAACGGTGATGCGGCCAAGGGCGTCACCTTCGCCACCGGCCTCGCCGAGGAAGAGCAGGTCGGCGTCCATGGCGTTATCTTTGAGAGCAAAGACGGGGCGCAGCGTGCCGAAGTATATTTCCGCGTGCAGCCATAGCATCCCTCGCTATGAACGCGATGCCATCGCGCAAGACAATCTTTGAGGAGCGGCCCCCACGTAGATACACGCTACGTGGGGGCCGCTCATAATAGATGTTGATCAAATAAAAGATTATCGGTATTAATCAAAGACGCTCACATCTCTGAGCCGTAATCTGATCGTCCTATGCTTGATGGAGATACAAAGCCTATGACTCTGAGCCGCGTCGCAGCCCTGCTGTATGCGATCGTTTCCGCTGGGGTTGTTGCCTTTCAGATCGCCCTGGCGGCTGGCGCACCATGGGGTGCTTATGCGATGGGTGGGGCTTTTCCGGGGCAGTTTCCGCCCTCGTTGCGCGTTGCGGCGCTGGTGCAAGCCACACTGCTGATCGGTATGGCGCTGGTTGTGCTGGACCGGGCGGGATGGCTTGCGATGCGGTGGGCGCGGAAAGCCCCATGGCTGATCTGGATCGTCGTCGCGTTTGCCGGGGTGAGCTTCGTGCTCAACCTGATCACGCCGAGCGCCGGTGAGCGTGCGATCTGGGCCCCTGTAGCATTCCTGATGCTGAGCAGTAGTGTGCTTGTCGCGCGCAGCGGGAGATCCAACCGCGCTGCGTGATGATGTCCCACCTGGGGGTTTTCGCTGTTAGCCCACCACCGCTTACGGCCTAGCATCCGACCGCAATGCCGGCTTCACCTCCATCCAGGTCGTCAAGCAGCTGACGAGTCTGTTCGGTGTCGGGATGGTGCGGGCCGAGCCGTTCCAGAAAGATCGTCAGCGCGTGTTCCAGGTAGGACCATGCCTGCGTCGCATCACCGTGCGCGCGCAGCACCGCGCCTAGGCCGCGCAGACTCCGCGCCGTGTTAGGGTGGTCCGACCCCAGCCCGCGCTGATACATCGCCAACGACTGCTCAAAGTAACGCTGCGCCGCAGCATAATATTTTTGGCAGTAGAGTGCGATGCCCAGGTTATAGAAGCTCGTAGCAGTGTGCGGATGATCAGGGCGCAACACCTGCTGGTAGACGGCTATCGCCTGCTCATGATACCGCTGAGCCACTGCGTACTGCCCCTGTGCGCGGAACACAACGCCCAGATTGTCGAGCGTCAGCACGGTGTGATGATGATTGGCTCCCAACACGCGCTGCCGAATCGCTACCGCCTGTTCCAGGTAGCCTTGCGCTGCAGCGTACTGTCCGGACGCGCGGAGGACATTCCCCAGATTGTACAGGCTACTGGCGGTGTCAGGATGCTCGGACCCGAACACGCGCTGCCGAATCGCTACCGCCTGTTCCAGATAGCCTTGCGCTGCAGCGTATTCTCCTTGAGATTCGAGCACAAGGCCCAGATTATTGAGACTCCGGGCGGTATCGGGGTGGTCAAACCCAAACACGCGCTGCCGGATCGCGAGCACCTGTTCATGGTAGCCGCGCGCCGCCGCATACCACCCTTGCTCCCACAGGATCACAGCCAAGTTGTTGAGACTGCGCGTGGTGTCGGGATGATCCGTTCCCAGCACATGCTGCCGGATGGCGAGCGCTTGCTCGAAGTAGCCCTGCGCTGCGGTGTATTGCCCTTCTGTCCAGAACACATAGCCCAAGTTATTGATGCTCAGGGCGGTATCGGGATGGTTACGTCCCAGAATACGCTGCCGGAGCGCAACCGCCTGTTCCAGGTAGGTTTGGGCTTCACCATACACGCCGAGCAGCCAGAGATGGAAGCCCAGCGCATGACAAAGCCCGGCGGCGCGTGCATCGGCACGTGGCTGCGCCGTCTCAGTGAGAAATCGAAGATGTGGCTCGATCGCCAGCAGCGGGCGGGGATTGCGCTGCTCGTTCAACGCATCCGCCACGCGCACCATGGTGGCTTCGACCGCCACCTGGGCCGCGTCGTGGGCCAGCACCGCCCGCACAAAGGCCGCTACCAGCCGATGGAGGCGCAGCACTCCCGCCACACCGGTTTCCAACAACCCGAGGTCAATAATGCGTCGCAAAGCGTCCTCGGACAGAAGTGCGTCTTGCGGGGTATGCTCTGGCAGCTCAAGCGTTTGGAAGAGCAGCCAGCGCGGTAAGGGCTCACCCGGCGCAAAGCAGGCGGCGTGCGCAAGCAGCGTGCGCGCCAGGGCGTCAGTCGCATTCGTAACATCCAGCTGCGCATAGCTCTGCTCGAAGGTGCGCGCGACATGCTGCACATGCTGCGTCGGGGACAGACCGGCATCGCGCAGCGAACGATCGTCGAGGATCGTCGGCGCGTGGAGGCGGGCGAGATACTGCGCGGGCGTGAGCACATGCCGATATTTGGCCAGAAAGCGGCCCGCCATATGCAGCGCCAGCGGTAGATCGCCCAAGGCCTCGGCAATCGCTGCGAGGTCGGCATCATCGGCAGGCAGATCCGGGCGAAAGCTGCGGAGCAGGATCAGACTTTCCGGGCGCGACAGCACATCCAACGACACAGCCTGCACGCCCAGCGCTGGGTCCCAATGGTGACGGCGGCTGGTGACGAGCACGCGGCAGCCGCCATGTGGTGGTTGCCACTGCGCCAGCAGCGCCTCATCTTCGCAGTTATCGAAGATCAACAGACGTGGCAGCGGCTGTGTCCAGACGGTGAGAACTTGCCGGACCTGGGCATCAAGGGGCAGCGTCTCAAAGTCTGGGCTTAGCTGCATTCCCTCACTGCCACCACAGGCGGCGACCTCCGCCGGGACGGCAGCGGGATCGGCGAAGCTCAGCCAAAACACGCCGCCCGCAAAAAATTGCCCGTAGCGATGGGCGAACTCACAGGCGAGCTGCGTCTTGCCGATCCCACCCAGCCCCGTCGCGGCAGCGATCTCAATCTGACCGATCGCGGCAGTGCTGCCAAGATGGAGCGCCTCTGCCACGGCCCGGAGATCTTCCGCCCGGCCAACGAACAGCGGATTGCGGTGGAGCGGCATGCGCGAGCCGTTCGGCAGCGGCGCAGGCGATGGCACCGTTTCGCGCGGCAGCGCTGCGATTGGCAGCTCTACATGCGCGGACGAGCTGACGTTTGGAAGACGGGCCGCAGGTAACCGATCCGAGCCGCGCTCGCCACGCGCTACCTGAAGAAACACCGCCCGCTCGTCCAGGTTCAGATCCAGGCAGGTTGCCAGGCGCTCGGCAATCTGGCGTGAAGGCCGCGTCACCTCCGACTCCAGTTTACGAATGGTTACCGGCGCGCAGCCTACGCGATCAGCTAACGCCGCCTGGGTCAGATCCAGCGCTTTGCGACGACGGCGAATCCAGGCTCCCAGCGATGGAAAATTCTCCGCATGTTCCGACATACTCCACCTTCTCCCGAACGCTCAAGCAACACACCCAGACGGTCTCACTACCAGCGGACCGCAGTAATCACACACAGTTCTCCTGCGCATGAGGGAAAAACCCATGATCACAGGGTGTGCGCTCGGCAAGCGTCCGTTAACTATATCTCAACTGGATCGTTTTTTGGAGCGATGAGCAAGCTCACAGGCGGACAGAGGTAGGCTGTAGTACCGATCAGAAGTGGTGCAATTCAAATCGTCGCTGGGCACACGTGTCAACGTGCGCCCGGCACAGCGAGGCGCACGCATTGCGCACGACATTGATATTCCCAGCTTACGATTCCCGCTCAGTGGCGGTGCGTTCCCCATTGAGGGCGGCAAGCATCTGACGCGTCCGCTGCGTCTTCGTATGGGCCGGGCCGCCGAAGCCTGTTGTGAGTCAAACCACCTCGTGCTATGATCGTTTCTGTTGCAGTAAGCAAAAACTGCATGCGTATGACAATGCTCTCAGCATCGTCGCTTTCTTCTATCGCTATGGATGCAACACGGGAATAGATGTGAATACAAAGCTTCTCATGAATGGCAGCAGCCTGGTGCTTGGGCTCGCTGGGCTCGTCCTGTTATTCGCCCCGCACGAGGTTCTGGCAGCCCTCGGCGTGCCTGACACACAGGTTGTGTCGGTGCTCGTACAGCTTGTGGGCGCGTTGTATGCCGCCTTTGCCGTCATGAATTGGACGGCAAAAGACAGTCTGATCGGCGGCGTGTATGGCCGACCGATCTCGCTGGGCAATTTTGCGCACTTCTTCGTGGGCACGCTCGTGCTTGCCAGAGCACAGATCGAGCAGGGCGGCCAGCTAGTGATGGTCGCGGTGCTGGCCGGGTACGCAGTCTTCGCCCTGCTGTTTGGGTGGCTGGTATTTGTCGCCACCGGGTTGCGCAAAGACTAACCGCGCTCCCATACGCCATCGCCCAAATGAGCAAGGTCGCCGGCATGTACCCGCATCTGCCTTTGGCTGCCGGTACGGCATAGCCTGTGGTAGGATAAGCAAAGCGTTTGTCGCCAGGAGGAATACATGCGGGTTCTCAGTGTCAACCAGGGCCGTGCCGAGCCGATTGCGAATGCCAAAGCCTCGGGGATCACCGGGATCTATAAGCAGCCCTGTTCGAGCGCCGTCACCATCACCCAGCATGGGCTCGTGGACGACACGATCTGCGATACCGAGAATCATGGTGGGCTTGATCAGGCCGTGTATATCTACGGCACACCCGACTATGACTGGTGGAGCAGCCAGCTTGGTGTGACTCTAGAGCCGGGCACGTTTGGCGAAAATATCACGATCACCGACCTCCAAAGCGCGACCTTGGTGATTGGCGATCGCTTCCATCTCGGCAGCGTCGTCCTCGAAGTGACCGCGCCGCGCATCCCGTGTATTACGCTCGCGCGACGGATGGGTGATCCGGCGTTTCTCAAAACATTTCGCTTCGCGGAGCGGCCAGGAGTGTACTGTCGGGTGATCCAAGCAGGAACGATCCAGCGCGGCGACGCTGTCCAGTACGAGCCGTATGCAGGCTCGCCCGTCCCTGCGATTGAGCTGTTTCGCGACTTCTTCACGCCGCGTCACGACGAGAGCATCCTTCGGCGGCACCTGGCCGCGCCGATCGCGATTCGGGCACGGCGTGATAAAGAAGCGCAGCTGGAAAAGCTGCTCGGTCAGCACACGTAGCGCGACGAATACCAT
>JAFAYS010000378.1 GCA_019240175.1 Chloroflexota bacterium
GTCACGTTGCACGCCTGAAGATGCGCGATCACCTCGTCCAGCGGCGTGGCGCTGATGAAGCAAAGATCGGCGGAGCCCGCAGTAGGACGCACCGCCTTGGGCTCGAACTCATGGCCGACCTGATGGAGATTGATCTTCTGGCGACCAAACTGAAGCGCCCGGCGATCGCCGCCAAACGTGACGATCCCCATTCCCAACACTCGCCGGTAAAACTCGCAGGTGCGCTCAATGTCCTGCACCGTCAGCACCAGATGGTCGAGTTGTTCGATCTGCATATGTGTTTCCCTGCGCCTAAAAATCCTGCCGTTTATCGTACGCTAGAGCGGCACCTACAAGCAACCGGCGGCGGATCAATGCGCATTTGGCAGCCGCGATTGCGTGGAGTATCATACGCGCCGATATCGTAAGATTCGTAGATTTGGGAAATATTGAGCACTGCATTCGATTTCACTAGAGCTTTGCGGCGGCACGTCGCGCTGATGCTCTTGGTTTTGCTGATTCTGCTGAGCGCGTGTAGCAGCCAGCCGCCCGCCGAGATCAGCCAGCAAACAGCCCTGCCCGCCACCGTCAGCCCGTCGCTGCCGCCCGCCCCGTCGAGCGAGGCGACGATCGAGGCCACAGTTGAAGCCACGACTGAGGTCACAGCCGCGCCGGATGCGACTGACGAGCCGCTGGGTACGATGCTGCCGCTGATCACCGAGACCGTGACGCTGGCACAGCCGCAGCCGCTGCAAAACACCGAGATCGTGGATCGCCCACTGCGCAATCTGCGCGCCCTGACCGACGGCTCGCGCAAGTACAAGCTGGCGCTGTGGAGTCCCGACGCCGACTGGATCGCCGCAACGCCGCAGGACGGCCCTGGGCTGGACGCGATCAACGTCAGCAGCGGCGAGGTCCGCGCGATCGTGACCGATACCTTTGTGCTGGAGCCGGTCTGGCTCGACGCGACGACACTGCTGGTGCATCGCGTCGCCGAGGATGGCGACCAGCTGGTGCAGGTGACGCTGACCGAGCAGGGCACTGAGACCGATCCGCTGGTCACCAACGCGCCGCCTCTGCGCGCGGTCAGCACAGGTGGCAGTGTGTGGGCGTTTTCTACCGCCGAGCAGCTGTTTGTGCTGAATCAGCCGACACGACAGGATATTCCGCTGCCGCTGCCGGCGCTGATCACTGCGCCCTCGCCGCAAACCGAGGACGGCCTGACTGTCGCGATCAATCCGGTGGTGACGAATCTTGAGTCGGTCACGACACTGCTGGTCCATATCACCGGTCCACGCGCCGGCGATCGCGCCACGATCACGCCGCTGAGCAGCGCCGACGAGGGGCTGTGGCTGCCGCGCTGGTCGCGGGATGGCAGCAAGCTGGCGCTGACCAGCATCGAGGGGCGCATCTTCAGCAGCACGCCCGACGGCAACGAGCGCTACAACCTCGGCCCCGGCGATCTTCCTGCGTGGTCGCCCGACGGCACACGGCTGGCCTATGCCGGAACCAGCGCCGGGCTAGAGTTTCTTGATCGCGACATTCACATCGTGGATTGGCGCGGCAAGGAAGCGCGCCTGCGACTGACGGATGCCAACGAAGAGCAATTTTTCACGTCGCCGTCATGGTCGCCCGACGGCACACAGATCGCCTGTGTGGAGATCGACGACGGCAAGATCTACGTCGGCACGCTGCCCGCGCGTTGACGCTTGTGCTACGATTACGCCGGTTTGAGCGGCAAGGAGAAAACCATGCAGACCAAGACGCTCTATGCGATCGACAGCTCGATCCGCGAATGTTCGGCGACCGTGCTGGCCGTCGAAGGCAACGAGGTTGCGCTTGACGAGACCGCGTTCTATCCCGGCGGCGGCGGTCAGCCCCACGACACGGGAACGCTAGAGGCGGACGGCCAGCACTGGAATGTCACGGCGGTGCGCAAAGACGATCAGTACGTGTGGCATACACTTGAAGGCGCGGAGCCGCCCAGCGTCGGGCAAAAGGTTTGGGGCCGGCTGGATTGGGAGCGACGCTACCTGTTGATGCGTACCCACAGCGCGCTGCACGTTCTGAGCGCGGTCGGCTACCGCGATTACGGCGCGAGCGTAACGGGAGGCAACATGTCGCCCGGCGAGGGTCATCTCGATTTCGAGATCCAGAACTTCACGCCCGAGCTGGCGCAGGAGATGATCCGCAAAGTCAATCAGGAGATCGCGCAGGATCGCGAGATCAGCGTGTACTTCCTGCCCCGCGACGAGGCCTTTCAGCTGCCGGATCTGATTCGCACCAAAACCAATCTAGTGCCCGAAGGCGTTACCGAGGTGCGCATCGTCGAGATCGCGGGGCTGGATCGGCAGGCGGACGGCGGCACACACGTCGGCAACACCGAGGAGATCGGCGCG
>JAFAYS010000107.1 GCA_019240175.1 Chloroflexota bacterium
TCTGAAACGATCGGCCCGATTCAGGTTTTTGGCATCGATCCGTTCGCCGAAAACGGCTTTCGCACCTTTTCCGTGGGCCAGACCGACAACAGCGAGGTCTTCGTGCCGCTGCTGAGCGAGCCCGGCACCGGGATTATTTCAGCCCAGACCGCCAGCCGCGCCCAGATTGCCGAAGGCGATACGCTGAATCTGGTCGTCAACGGGCAGCGCCGCGCGATCCGGATTGTGGGGTTGCTTCAGCCGCCCGACGAGGCCAGCCGCCGCGCGCTCGACGGCACGCTGCTCTGCGATATTTCCACTGCGCAGGAGCTGCTGGGCCAGGTTGGTCGCCTGAGCCGCATCGATCTGATTTTGCCTGAAGCTGCTGCGGGCGAGCAGGCACAGGTCAGGATCGCGGCGCAGCTGCCGAGCGGCACCGAGATTGTGCGACCGGCCACGCGCACGCAGGCGATCGAGCAGCTTGCGCGCGCCTTCGAGATCAATCTCACGGCGCTGAGTCTGCTGGCGTTGGTCGTGGGCATGTTTTTGATCTACAACACCGTGACCTTCTCGGTGGTGCAGCGGCGCGGTCTGCTCGGCACGCTGCGCTGCATCGGCGTGACGCGGCGCGAGATCTTTGTGCTGATTCTGACCGAGGCGGCGCTGCTGGGCTTGATCGGCTCAGCGCTGGGCGTGCTGCTGGGCATCGCGCTGGGCAGTGGCCTGGTGCGGCTGGTCACGCGCACGATCAACGATCTGTACTTTGTAGTCACCGTGCGCGGCCTGTTTATCTCGCCGCTCACGCTGCTCAAAGGCTTTGGTCTGGGCCTCGGCGCGACGCTGATCACAGCGGTCATTCCCGCCAACGAGGCCAGCTCGACGCCACCGCGCACAGTGCTCCAGCGCTCCTCACTGGAAGAGCGCCTCCGCAAGGCGATCCCGCTGGTGACCGGGCTCAGCGTCGTGCTCTTCATCGTGGGCGGCGGTCTGCTGCTGCTGCCGTCACGCTCGCTGTGGCTGAGCTTTGGCGGGCTCTTCGGGCTGGTCTTTGCCTGCGCGCTGCTGACGCCGCTGGTGACGCTGGCGCTCATGACGCTGCTGCGTCCGGTCGGCGGCTGGCTGTTTGGGCTGCTGGGCCGCATGGCCGCGCGCGATGTGGTGGCCGCCCTGAGCCGCACCTCGGTCGCGATCGCGGCGCTGATGGTCGCGATGTCGGTGACGGTCGGCGTTGGTATTATGGTCGGATCGTTTCGCCAGACGGTGATCACCTGGCTCGATACCAGCCTGCGCGCCGATATCTATGTCTCGCCGCCCGGCCTGGCCGCCAATCGCGTAGATGCGGTGCTCGATCCCGGCGTGATCGATCGGCTGGACAGCGCGCCGGGCATCGTCGATAGCGCGCGCTATCGCAACATCGTCGCGCGCAGCGGCGACAACTTGGTGCAGGTGATCGGGCTGGATGTGAACGAGCAGGGCCGCCAGGCCTACACATTGGTCTCGGGCTCGTACGAGGCAGCCTGGCAGGCGTTTGAGCAAGGCGCAGTCTTTGTCTCGGAGCCGTTCGCCTACCGCTTCAATGTGCCGCGCAGCGGCGGATCGGTCACGCTGCAAACCGATAACGGCCCACAAACCTTTCCCGTGGCCGGCATTTTTTACGACTACTCGTCGGATCAGGGCGTGGTCGTGATGCCGCTAAGCCTGTTTCAGCGCACCTGGAACGATCAGGCGATCTCGTCGCTGGCGCTATATGTGGCGCCGGGCGAAGATGTAGACGCCGCCGTCGATCGGCTGCGCGGATTGGTTGGTGGAGAGCAAGAGGTGCTGATTCGCTCGAACCGTGGTCTGCGCCAGGGCACGCTCGAAATCTTCGATCGCACCTTTGCAATCACCTCGGTGCTTCAGCTGCTGGCAACCATGATCGCGTTTGTGGGCGTGCTCAGCGCGCTGATGGCGCTCCAGCTTGAGCGGGCCCGCGAGCTCGGCGTGATGCGGGCGAATGGTCTCACGCCGCGCCAGCTGTGGGGCGTGGTGCTGGGCCAGACCGGGCTGATGGGCTTTACTGCCGGTCTGCTCTCGCTGCCGGTCGGGCTGCTGGTGGCGTTCGTGCTGGTCTATGTGATCAACCGGCGCTCGTTCGGCTGGACGCTACAGGTCAATCTGACGCCCGACGTGTTTGTGCAAGCGATGATCCTGGCGCTGGTCGCGGCGCTGCTGGCCGGGATCTATCCAGCCTATCGCATGGCGCGCACGCCACCGGCGCTTGCGCTGCGGGAAGAGTAAGGGACGGAGAACCTAGAACCCAGAACCTAGAACCTAGGGAACAAGAGAACAGAAAACAAAGAACAGAGAAAGTACCGAAGAATCACCCCTTCTCCTGTCGCAACGGGAGAAGGGGCGGGGGATGAGGGCCTGCTCTCCCCTTCTCCTGCGGCAACCGAGGTCGAAGCCGACCGAGGTTCGGGGCAAGAAGCTGGGGGATGAGGGCCTACTCCACGGCCAGCATGAACTGGCGCACCTCATAGCCGGTGATCAGCGGATTCCAGCTCACCGACGGCTTCTGGCGGATCTTTAGACCTGGCAGGCGCAGCAGCCGCTGCAAGAAAATATCGGTCTCCTGCAGCGCGATATACGCACCAGGACAGCGGTGATGCCCATCGCCAAAGCCCATCATCGCCGGGCCGACACGCTCGGGCAGATCGCGCGCCGGGCAGATCGCCAGTGGCTGCTCGCCGACGACCGACTCATCGGCGTTGATCGCGTAGATATGCAGATCGATCAGGCTGTTCGCAGGAATCGTCACGGTGGTGTCGCCAACCGCTAGCTCAAGATCAGCCGTGGTACGACGATACAAATGCCCAACCACTGGCTCAAGCCGCAGCAGCTCTTGCAGAATCTGCTGGCGCTCGTCTTCATCGCCCGTAAGATAGCGCTCGCGTAGCTCGGGCTGTTCCAGCATGTGCCAGGTCGCGACGCTGATAAACTCACGCGTGGTGGCCATGCCCGCCGCGCCGTAGGTGATGCACTCGGTCAGGATCTCGGCGTCGTTGTAGCCCTGCGCCAGCAGATGCGAGATCACATCTTCGCGGGGCTGCTTGCGGCGTGCCTCGATCGCGGGCTTAACATCCATGTAGAAAAACGACGCGATTCGCGACTGTGTGAGCAGCGCTTTCAGCATAGCGCGCGGGCTGCGCTCAAACTTGATCTCTGAGTTATCGAAGAACGCGTTGAGCCGCCGATCCATGCCCGGCAGGCGGCTATTGGTCAGCCCAACCACCTCGCCGGCCACGCGCACGGCCAGCTTCATGCTCATCTGGCTCAGATCAGCCTCTTTACGCTGCTTGAGCACGGCAATCATGCGGTCGGCGAAAACCTCCATCAGGTGACGATACTTCTCGCTGACTGCGCGCGGCGTGAAGAAGCGCGCCGTCTGCTTGCGCTGCTCGTGGTGCGGCTTGCCCTCAAGAAACAGGATCGGCGCATTGACATTGCCCGGCACGCGCTCTAGCAGCTCAGCTTTGAAGCCGGCCTGCTTGGTGTTGGTATTTCGCAGAACCGCACGCGCCTGCTCGTAGCCGCGCACATGCCACACGCCCTCGGCATCGCGCTCGATCGGCTGATTGGTAGGCTCGACCACCTGAGCCGTCTTTTGTTGGCGCAGCATGCTATGGTCGATCGGACAGCGAGCCGCGCCATTTGCTGGCGCGCTGGTTGCTATATGTGGTGTTGCAGCAGACATGTGTACTCCTTTTCTGTATTCTCTTCTCGGTAAAATGATATCCCTAATATCGTATGATATACACTGTATCACGTGTACAATACTTGTCAAGATCGCGTAGAATGCAATCCAGTGGATCGAAGCGTGCATTGTGGCATGAGGAGTGTGTATGGAGGTTCAGGATCGGAGGGTGAAGCGTACGCAGCGGCTGCTCGCCCAGGCGCTGATCGAGTTAACGCTAGAGCGCGGCTACGAGTCCGTAACGATCCGCGATATTACCGAGCGCGCGGATATCGGCTACGCCACTTTTTTTCGTCACTACACAGATAAAGAC
This sequence comes from Chloroflexota bacterium, assembly GCA_019240175.1. Taxonomy (GTDB): domain Bacteria; phylum Chloroflexota; class Chloroflexia; order Chloroflexales; family Kallotenuaceae; genus LB3-1. Next base: position 4,029 of record JAFAYS010000107.1, read on the forward strand.
GCGCTGCTGCATGAGGTGCTGGAAGTGGTGCTCGACGAGATGCTGCTGCTGCTTCAGCCGTTCAAAGCAGACGCCGATCCAGCCAGCGTCGGCACGCTGCTGTTTCGCTATGTGCAAGATCACAGTGAGGTTTGTCGCGTGCTGTTAAGCAGCCGAGGCTCGATGGGGCTGCTCCAAAAGGTGATCGAGACCGGCACGCGCAATGTGCTTGAGCAGCACACGCCCGCCGAGCAAAGCCAGGTGCCGATCGAGATCGCGGCGCACCACATCGTCGCCTCATCGATCGCGCTGATCCAGTGGTGGCTGGATCACGATCTGGTTTACTCCGCCGAGCAAATGGGCACGATCTACCGCGATCTGATTGTGCGGCCAACCGAGGCGCTGGCGTTCAACGACTAACCGTCTAGCGCGCGCGTTCGCCGTCGATCAGCGTGGCCAATCGCTCCAAAGAACGATCCAACGATCGCCGCTGAGCCGTGGGCGGACTGAGCCGCTGGAACAGACCGCGCGAAGCTTTCCACTCCCACCGCGCGACGAGCCGTGTTCCCTCGGACAGGGATTCCAGGCGCAGGTGCAGATGCCGATCCTGGTGGTACTCGGTCAAGCGCAGCGATCGCTGGGGCTGCCAGTCCAGCACGATCCAGTGCTCGGCATCAGGCTGCCCCGCCCGGACGATCTCAAACGTCGTGCCGGGCTGCGTCTGCGCGGTGCTCAGCGCCCGCACCGCCGCCACGCCGTCGAGCCAGCGCGGCAGATTCGCGAGCGTGGTGATGCGCTCCCAGGCCAGCGCGACCGGCGCGTGAATCACGATTGTCTGCTCAACGTGTGGCATGGCGTTGCTCTGAAACCACTACAGTGACTACTCCGGCGGCATCGTGCTCTTGGGCACATAGATCAGCAGCGTATCGCGGAATTTGATCGCGTACGAATCTTTGAGCGCCTGCAACATCTCGGGCGTCCAGCGACCCGACGGGTCGATAATGCCTTCTTCAAACACATCCATCGGATGAATGATCGTGCTGAAGTGGCCCTCGCGAATCAGCCGCACGAACTCGCTCTGATCCCACAGATTGAGCGTCGCCGCCGGGCCCATCGCCGCCGGATCATCGAAGCGTAGCGGAACACCAGCCGCATACATCAGGCCAACATCGTCGACCATCACCTCGCCGGGCGTGGCGCGCAGATACTCGACGTAGCGCTCGTAGTCCGGATCGAGCTCGAAGTCGCCGACGAACCATTGGAGCGGCGTGCCCCACAGCAGCAACTGCGTGCCTAGCAGCACAGGAGCCAGCGCGCGCAGCACGCCGCCGTGAGTAAGCGCCAGACCAATCGCCTGTGCGCCCGCCAGCGACAGGGCCATGCCGGTCTCCAACAAATGATTATGGTGCGATCCGGTCACGCCCGCGCCGATCAGCGAGGCCGGTGCCCACAGCAAATAGGCATTGATCACCGTGGGCCGGCGCAGCGTCACGCCCAGTCCGATCAAGCCCAGGATCACTAGCGGCCAGGAATCGCGCAGCTGAGTCGCCAGCTTCCAGAAGCGTCCGCCGGTCCACTGTAGCTTATGCAGCACCCACACGTGATAGGTGTACTGCCCGTGCGTCACCAGATCGAGCGCGACCCAGGCCAGCGCAAGCACGGCGAGATAAACCACGCCCCAGCGGATCGCAGTCCGCCAGTCGCGCAGCACGAGATACGTGCCTGCCGCCAGCGGCCCGGCCAGCATCGTCTGCTTGGAAAAATGCGCCAGCACAAACGCCAGCGCCGCCGCGATCAAGCTCGGCGCGAGCCACCAGCGCCGCGTGCCGATCGGCTCAGCCTCGGGTCCGCGCCAGAGCGAGATCAGCCACAGCCCGATCCCGGTAAAAGCCAGGCCAACCAGATCCGGCTTGATGCGCAGCGCCCAGATCTGCAGCGGCGCGAACGCCAGCAGTGTGATCGCCGCCGCCACGCCCGCCAGCCGCGAGCCCGTCACCTGACGCGCCACGCCAAAACCGGCCAGCGCCACCAGCAGCGCCGCGATCACCGAGATCAGCCGCCCCGAGTAAAACAGATGCGGCACGGTTGACTCGCCGAAGAGCGCGAGCAGCAGCGGATGCAGCGGCGGATACGGCGCGGAGACAAAGTTTTCGGGCACCACGGGCACATATAGCCCCTGGCCGGAGCGCAGCAGCCCCGCCTCCCAGAGCGCCATGCCTTCTTGACCATCCAACGGCGCGCCGTACTGTAATGCGTTTAGCGTGTAGGTCACGCCGCGAAAAAGCGCCCACCAGCCACAGGCCAGCGCGATCCAGACCGCCGCCAGCAGCGGCATGGGCGCAAGCGACAGCGAGCGAGTTTGGCTTCGAGTTCGAGCAGTCATAGGCGGTTATGTAAATCGCGCAGCGCATCTTCGAATTGCTTGAGCACGTCGCCCAGCGGCGGCGCGCTTAGATCGAGATCCACTGGAATATCAGTCCGAATCGGGATTTCGGCCTTGAACGGAATATCTTTCGTCAGCGGCACCTCCACGGTGTCGCTCACCGGCACCGTGAGGTTGAGCGGCACCTCGATCGGCACCTGGCCGACCGGCGTATCGATCGGCACGCTGATCGTCTGGCTGATCGGCACGCTGAGGTTGAGCGGCACCGTCACCGTCTCGTCGATCGTGACCGTGGTATCGATGGTAAAAGTTTGATCGACCGGGAAATTGTAGCGAACTTTCTGCTGGCGAAGCTCAGCCAGCTGCGCTAAGCTGACCTCTAGCTGGTTGTTGATGATGCCTCGCACCCGCAGCAGCGCGCCGATCGTCAGCGCATTGATCAGCAGGGACAGCACAATAAAGATGCTTAGGACCGTGGTGATGATGTTGCTGCGGACCCAAACCCGAGCCAATGACAATGCATTGCGATTCGGCTGCTGATCAGTCATGCATACTCCTCCGTTGCTCCATTAAGGCCGGTATCCTACCGCACATCTCCCGATGATCCAAATCCTAGACCACCAGATACAACAAAACGAGGCCAACGTTGGCGGTTGACCTCGTCGTCTGGCAGCGGCGCTGGCGGCTAGAGCGCGCGAACAAAAGCAATGTCGCGGATGGCGCTGTAGCCCGATCGCAGCTCGGCCCAGCTACGCCCACGATCGGAGCTGAACCACAGCGCGCCTGCCTCGGTGCCGGCAAACGCTTGATCGATAAAGCGCGGCGGCGTCACCAGCACAGTCACCGCGTGCGGACCTTCAACCGGCGTCAGCGTCGCGCCGCGATCTTCGGAGCGCAGCAGCAGCTCCTGCGTGCCGATCAGCAGCACAGGCCGCTGACCGCTGAGCATCAACAGCGCTCCGGTTGCCGCGCCAGGCAATGGCTGCGCGCCCGCAACAGTATGCAGCACGCCAGCATCGAGCAGCAACAGCGACTCGGGCTCGTCTGGATCGCTGGCGAGGTTGAGCAGCCGGGGATCGCCCAGCTCGCGCGACTGCCAGCCATCGGCCAGCCGCTCGTAGATTCGCCCATCGCCGCCGACGCCGAGCAGCGTGCCGCTAGGCAGCGCCGACCAGCGCAGGATCGGCGTGGACAGGCGCGCCGCCTCGGTCCAGGTCTCGCCGTCGGCGCTGGACAAAATCGCGCCGCTGTCGGTGCCGGCATAGATCGTTCCCGACGCGTCGAAGACTAGCGCGCGCGCCGGCTCGGACGAAACCAACTCCCAGCTCATGCCGCCATTGGTCGTGCGCGAGATTCCCGCCGCCGAAGCAGCCAGCGCCAGCAGCGCGTCGTTGGGCGACGCGACCACCGCGTGGAGATCCTGACCGCTCAGCGCGCGTCCAACCTCACGCCAGCGATCGCTCTTGCCCGGATTGGCAAGCTGGATCAGTCCCGACGCCGTCGCAATGTATAAAATTCGTGCCTCAGCCATAAAAGAACCTAGAACTAAGAACCTAGAACCTAACGGAAGAACAGAGAACAAAGAACAAAGAACAGAAATTACACACTGGCCTCTCCCTCCTCGCCTGCCGCAACCGACGTCGAAGCCGACGGAGGTTCGGGGAAGGAGGGCTGGGGAGGTGAGGGCCTAAGCCTTCGCCGAAATGCTGCGCAGGCGCTCGATCATCGGCGGCAGCACCTCCAACAGCCGATCGATGTCGGCTGCGGTCGTGTCTTTACCGACCGTAAAGCGAACGCTGCCGTGCGCCTCATCCACGGTCAGGCCCAGCGCCATCAGCACATGCGACGGCTCAAGCGATCCGCTGGTGCAGGCCGAGCCGGAAGACGCGCAGATGCCGACCTGATCGAGCAGGAGCAGCAAGCTCTCGCCCTCAGCGTAGGCAAAGCTCAGATTGGCGTTGTTCGGCAGGCGCTGCTTAAGATGACCGTTGACCCGCGTGTGGGGAATGCGTTCCAGGATCTCGTCGATCAGCCGGTCGCGCAGCGCCGTGCAGTGCGTCACATAGCTGGCGCGACGCTCCTCCGCCCGCTGCAACGCCGCCGCAAAGCCGACGATGCCTGCCACGTTTTCGGTGCCGGCACGTCGTCGTCGCTCCTGGCCGCCGCCGTTGATCTGCGTCAGCAGCGAGGTGCCGCGCCGCACATACAGCATGCCGACGCCCTTGGGACCGTAGAACTTGTGCGCCGTCAGCGAGAGCAGATCGACGTTCAGCTCGTTCACATCCAGCGAAAGCGCGCCCGCCGCCTGCACCGCATCGGTGTGGAAGAGCACGCCATGCTCACGGCAGATCGCGCCCAGCTCGGCGATCGGCTGGACCGTGCCGATCTCGTTGTTGGCATACATGATCGTCGCCAGCACAGTATCGGGCCGGATCGCCGCGCGCAAATCTTGGGGCGAAACAAGGCCGTCGCCGTCAACGGGCAGCACCGTCACCTCGAAGCCAAACGCTTTCAGGTAGTCGCAGGCGTGCAGCACGGCATGATGCTCGATCGCGCTGGTGATGATATGCGCGCCTTTGCCCTGCTCACGCGCCGCGAAGGCCGCGCCCTTGATCGCCAGGTTGTCGGACTCCGAGCCGCCGCCGGTAAACACAATATCTTTAGCCGCGCAGTGCAGCACTTCTGCGGTGAGTGAGCGCGCATCGTCGAGCGCCTGAAGCGCCGCGCGGCCCATGCGGTAGATACTCGATGGATTGCCGAAGCACTCGGTAAAGTACGGCAGCATCGCCTCAAGCACCGCAGGATCGACCGGCGTCGTGGCTGCATGATCAAGATAAAGCATCCGCTCAGCCATAAAAAACTCCTTATATCCACCTATCATTGTACCCTGTTAGAAGAACAAAGAAACAAAAGAACAAGGGAACAAAAAGCACGCCTGATCATTTGTTCCTTTGTTCGCCCAAAGGGCACCCGGTTCCCTTGTTCGCCCGTAGGGCCAGCAAAGCCGGCGGCTATGCTATAATTCCGCGCAGTATGGAGGAAACTATGGAGTACGAAGCGGTCATCGGGCTCGAAGTTCACGCCCAGGTTCTGACCGACTCAAAAATGTTTTGCGGCTGCAGCGCGGACTACGCCAACGCCGCTCCGAATACGCACGTTTGCCCGGTGTGTCTGGGCTTGCCCGGCTCGCTGCCGGTGATCAACCAGCGCGCGGTTGAGATGATCGCGATGACGGGTCTGGCGCTCAAGTGTCGCATCAACCACGACACCTTCTTCGATCGCAAGAACTACTTTTATGTCGATCTGCCGTCGTCCTACCAGCGCAGCCAGTACGATCACCCGATCTGCGTTGGCGGCACGCTAGAGATCGATCTGGCGAACGGACCGAAGCACATCGGCATTACGCGCGCCCACATGGAAGAAGATACCGGCAAGCTCACGCACGTCGACGGCGGCTCGCTGGTGGACTACAACCGCTCGGGCGTGCCGCTGATGGAGATCGTCAGCGAGCCGGATATTGCTTCGCCGGAAGAGGCCAAGCTGTACTGCGCCAAGATGCGCCAGCTGCTGGTCTGGATCGGCGTGAACAGCGGCAACCTGGACGAGGGCGCGATGCGCTTCGACGTCAACGTTTCGATCCGGCCCAAAGGCACCGAAACGTTCGGCACCAAGATCGAGATCAAAAACCTGAACTCGATCCGCTCGGTTGAGCGCGCGCTGATCTACGAGATCGAGCGCCAGACCAAGGTACTGAGCGAGGGCGGCTCGCTGCAGCAGGAAACGCGCGGCTGGGACGAAGATAAAGGCGTGACGCTGGGCCAGCGCTCCAAGGAGTTCGCCCACGACTACCGCTACTTCCCGGACCCAGATCTGCCGCCGCTGGCGATCGATGAGCCGTGGGTGGCAGAGCGCCGCGCCGAGCTGCCCGAGCTGCCCGACGCACGGCGGCAGCGCTTCGAGGCCGAGTATAGCTTGTCGGCGCAGGACGCCCTGCTGCTGACCAGCGAGCGCGCAGTTGCCGACTACTTCGAGGCGGCGGTCGCGGCGGACCGTGAGCACGCGCCCAAATCGGTGGCCAACTGGATCACCGGCGAGCTGTTCCGGCTGCTCAACGACGGCGGCGAGACGATCGGCGCGGCAGGAGCGCGGCTCCGGCCTGAGTTCATCGGCGAGCTGCTGGGATTGCTCAAAGCCGCGACGATCAACGGCACCACGGCCAAGCAGGTCTTCGAAGAAAGCTTCCGCGCCGGCACGCCACCCGCCGCGATCGTCGACGCCAAAGGTCTGCGCCAGATCAGCGACTCGGGCGCGGTGCTCGACTTTGCCCGGCAGGCCGTTGAGGCCAATCCCAAAGTTGTGGGCGACTACCGCTCGGGCAAGACCCAGGCGATCAAATTCCTGGTCGGCCAGGTGATGAAGCTGAGCAAAGGCCAGGCCAATCCGCAGATCGCGGAGCAGGCACTGCACGAGGTGCTTGACGCGTAGAAGAACCTAGAACTAAGAACCTAGAACCAAGGACAAAAGCGCGTCGATCCTCACGTGTTTGTTCTTGGTTCTTTGTGCGCCCAGAGGGCACCCGGTTCTATGTGAAAGGAGACCAGTACTTATGGGCATTTTGGAGGGCAGAGTCGCGTTTGTCACGGGCGCTGCGAGTGGCATTGGCGCGGCGACGGCGCGACGCTTTGTGGAAGAAGGCGCGCGGGTTGTCATCGCCGACATGAGCGACGAGGACGGCGAACAGATCCTCGCCGAGCTGGCAGCGGCTGGCGGCGATGTGATCTATGTTCACTGCGATGTCAGCGAGGCCGACTCGGTCCAGCAGGCGATCGGAGCCACGATCGATCGCTTTGGCCGGCTCGATATTGTGGTTGCCAACGCGGGGATCAACGGCGTGTGGGCACCGATCGACGAGTTGCAGCCCGACGAGTGGGACAAAACGATCAACATCAATCTGCGCGGCACGTATCTGACCGTGCATTTCGCGGTGCCGTATCTCAAGCGCAATGGCGGCAGCATCATTATCACCAGCAGCGTGAACGGCACACGCAGCTTTTCGATGCCTGGTGCCAGCGCTTACAGCTCGTCCAAAGCCGGACAGGTCGCCTTTATGAAGATGATCGCGTTGGAGCTGGGCCAGCACAACATTCGCTGCAACGCGGTCTGTCCCGGCTATATCGCGACCAAAATACAGCAGCGCACCGAGCAGCGCAACACCGACAAGATCGGTATCAAGGTCGAGCTTCCCGAGGGCAGCCCGGCTATCGACGAGGGTGCCGGCGATCCACGCGAGGTCGCGGATGTGTGTTTGTTCCTGGCCTCAGACCTGAGCCGGCACGTTTCGGGCGTGGAAATCTTTGTCGACGGCGGTGCGTCGCTGCTACGCTAGCACCAGAATCAACAGCCAAAAATTCGAGCTGATTGCGGCGCTCTTCTTGCTCATACCTCAGCGCACGGAACGAAATGCGTTCCCGGTAGCTCAGGAGCAGGCGTATGAACCGCGACCAAAACACCGGCAACAGCGACAACCAGGATCTTTCGTACAACGAGCGTGGAGCCGACAATCTTGAGGATCTGACACGCAGCGACGAGAACCTGATGGACCGCGCGGCGCAGGCCGGCACGACCGGCGCGTTTGGCGAGGGCAACAGCAGCGATAGCGAGCAACTGCGCCGGGATGCCGAAGATGCGTTCGGCGGATCGGACAGCTCCGGTAGCTCAAGCGGCTCCTAGCACAGCATCAAACTCGACTGAAAAACAATAAATGGGACGCGCTGGTCATCCAACGCGTCCCATGTGTTTAAGAACCATCCGTGGGGCCGTATTGCACACGCCTCGGACGTATCGATCAGACTCGGCCTCGCCGCAACGCAACCCTCCGCGCTAGCCAGCCGCCAACCGCCCCAGCCGCCGCGCACGCCGCAAACACCGTCACAACTCCGCCCGGACCCAGGCTTCCGCCGCTGATCAGCGTAACAAGCAGCGTCAGCGCGGCCAGCAGCAAACCAACGTACAGGCCATGCTTCCAGCCGCTCCCGCCAATGCGCCAGGCCGCCAGCCAGCCGCCAGCGCCGACCGACACCAGCATCAGCCCAACCGCCAGCCAGCCGCCCGTCGACAAGCCCAGCAGCCATAGCAGCACACCGCCGATGATCGCTGTGAGCGCGCCGACGACCACGCCAAAGCAGAGCGCACCCAGCCGCGAAACGCGACGAGTATCCGGCGTTGTGTGTGTTCGCGGAGAAGAAGCGATCGTACGCATGCTCAAAACTCCCAGTCGACTATTGGCCTAGCGATTCTTGATATCGGCGACTTTCCAGGCACCCTGCTCCTGCGTCAGCATGATCGTGCTTTGGGTCTGCCGCTGCTGAAAGGTCCAGTCGATCTCGACCTCAGCCGTGTTGGCATCGGGTGAGCGCGCATCGCCGATCGTGTAGCTGACCAGCTTGCCGTTGTCGGGCTCGCTCGCGCGGAAGCCGGCCTCGACACTACCCGCGCCCTGCACAAAGGCCTGGCGTAGAAAATCGGTCATCAGCGGCTCGACCTCGGCGTAGCGCTCCTGCTGCACCAGATCGGCAAAAGTGGTAGCAACTTGCTTCGGATCGTTCATTGCCTCGCGCTGCGCGGCGTTGGGGCTGACGGACGGCAGCGGTACCATGCTCGCGGGCGCTTGCGCGGCAGACTGATCGGGAGCTTGCGCTCCACAGCCTGCCAGCAGCACAACCAGCCCAATCGCCACCCACCATACGCTCCAACGCATCGCATACACTCCTTCCCTAACACGCATCCGTGGCTTTCTTGGCCTCGTCGTTGGCGTGATACGTCTCGGTCCGCGACCAGCTATCGATGTTGAACGGCAGATCGAGCGCGCCCCGCAGCGGCGAGTCCGGATTGTCGCGGATCGCCCGCAGCGACTCGCCGTAGACGCTGTGCGACTCGAACGGATTCATCCAGTCGAAATGGCCTTTCGAGTAGGCCGTCGGAATCTCGATCTGATCCGGCGCAGGCCCACGGCCCCGACCCAGCGGCGACAGATGCGACACCGGATCGCCTTCGGTGGTGATCATCTTGTACTCGACGCCGCTCACCGGCACCTGCGACATCGGCGAGCCATAGGTGATCACATGCGTGACTTTGTACTCGCCCTGCTGGCCCCAGCCCAATCGTCGCCGGGCCTCGTTCCAGGGCGCGTTCCACCAGCTCGACGCGTTCGTGTTGAATGCATGGCTAGCCGCCAAATTTTGTGCCACGATGCCACCCTCGCTGTGGCCGGCGAAGACGATCTCTGCGCCCGGTGGAATCTGGGCCCGGATCGTTGCCAGCACCTGCTCCTGGTAGGGCGATGTGCCGCCGAGCGCCTCCGAGATCGCATTATTGAGATTATTGTATTTTTCCGAGCCCCACAGGCCTAGCTCTTCAACGCCAACCAGCGTGACGAGATAGCGCCCGTCGCCGATCTGCGTAATGCCGATCGGGCCTTGCTGTGTGGGATTATCGCCCTGATACTGGCGCTTCAACGTTTCCCACAGACCGACCGTATCGGTCGGCAGCGGATTGTCGACAATGCCGGAGTTGGGAACAGTGGGACACGGTTTGAGGCTGGCGTCGGGCGGCTGATTGGTGGCGATGGGACCGGGCGCGGGCTGGAAGAGCCGCTCGCCGACGCCCACCAGATCGGTAATGGGCCGGAGCGCCGATGGCAGGTTGCCATTGCCGCTGCCAGCGCCGGTGCCGGTACCGCACGCGCCACCACCGGAGATCGCGCTTGCCAGACAGGTGAAGGCCCGCTCGACGGCGGGATTCAGACCGCCACGGGTGGTGGTCAGCATCACGGCGATCAGCGTCGCCGCTACCAGCGCGACTGCCGCCGCCTGCGCTACATTGCTACCGCTCTGCTCACGCCAGAATCGCCGTAGGGTCTGCCTTCTTCGCATGCTGCTCCTCCCCGCGTATCCACTGCGCGCCAAAGGTTTGGCAGCACGATTCTTCGCGCACGATCCTGCTGAAAAGCCCACCCTGGCCGCAT
>JAFAYS010000165.1 GCA_019240175.1 Chloroflexota bacterium
CGCGTCGGTGTGGCGGTAGCGGCTCAGCTCGACAAACATGCCCATGAAGATCTCGTCGAGATCCAGCGTGGAGCTGGTCACCGTACCGATGTTGTTGAGCGCCTGCATCTGGGCGATCTGGCGCTCGCGCTCTTGCAGCAGTCGCGCCTTCTCGACGCCCGAGGCCACTTGCAGCGCGATCGTTTGCAGCAGCGTCAGCTCATATTGACCAAACGGGCGGGTGCGCTCGTAATCCTGGACCGCGATCACGCCGACGGCCTCGCCGCCCACGAGCAGCGGTGTGCCCGCAAAGCTGCCCGGTACCTCACCGATCACATTGATACCTAGATTACGCAGGCCATTGGCCACATCGTCGATTAGCAGGATCGGCTGTTTGGTGCGGAGAATATACTCGGTGACACCGTTCTCGCCGCGCCGTGGCTCGATCTTGGATCGAACGCCGCTCTCGACATAGAGCGGAAACTCGATCAGATCGCTTTCGGGGTTATGCACGGCCAGGAAGATCGTGCGGGTGTTGAGCGCTTCCTGGATCTGCGAGAAGAGCACCTCGGCCAGCTCATCCAGGCTGATCGGCACTGCCAGCGCTTGGGCCAGCTGATTGAGCACGTTAACTTCATGCAGTCGCCGCTCGCGCTCGGCAAACAGCCGCGCATTTTGCAGGCTGATCGCGACCTGATGCGCGACCGCCTGCAGGAACTGTAGCTCGTTCTGGCCAAACTGATGCGGCGTGTAGGAGTGGACCGAGAGCGCGCCGATCACTTCTTGATCCGAGGCGACCAGTGGCGTGCCCATCCAGGAGGAGGAGCGGCGTTTGGGATTGCCAAACCACTTTGGCCGGAATGACTCGGGCAGTTGATCGACTTCCTGGTGCAGATCGCCGAAGAGCAGCGACGCCTGCCGGTGCATCATGTAAGCGTGCAGGCCGGTCTGCTCGTCCATCTTGAGGTTTTTTTCCGTCCACTGGCCCTCGTCGACGCCCATCGCCAGCGCGGTTGTCGTGCTATCGGTGTGATAAACCACGCTATAGTACGAGTCCATTTTGAGCACGGTGCGCAGCTCAGTATAAACCTCGCGCAGGATCTGATGGATGTCGAGCGAGGCGCTGATCACCTGATGGATGCGATTGAGCGCGTCTTGCTCGACCAGCCGGCGCTGCGAGTCGTTGTAGAGCCGCGCGTTGTCGACGGCGATCATCGCCTGGTTGGCGAAAATTTCCAGCGCCTCTGCGCCGCGCCGGTTTGGCCGCCGGCGATCGAAGGGATCGTCGACCGAGATAAAGCCGATCATATCGCCGGTCGGGCCTTGCAGCGGCGTGATAAAAATATCGTCGCGCTGCCACTCGTTGCTAGTACGGTCGTCGGTGATTGGCTTGGTGACGAACGGGTCGAGCGTGTCGGCAAAGGCGTCGGTGATCTCGTCGGAGGGGATGAAATAGGAACGGCTGATCTGCCAGCGCTCCTGACACAGCCCCTGGATCACCGACTCGGGAATCGGCTTGCCCTTGAGCCGCTCAGCTTCCTCGTACCAGATGCCGGCGACCGCAATCCGCTCGAAGCAGCTTGGGTTGGTCTCGCCGCGCAGGTTGATGATTACCGAGCGAAAGCCGACGGCGTTGATAATGCCGTAGGCGATGTCGTTGAGGATATCGGTGAGTGGCCGATCCGCGCGCAGCAGATTGCCGACTTCCAGCACCTCGCTCAGCACATTGGCTCGCTGCTGAAGCAGCTCCCGCTGGCGCAGCTGCTCGGCGACATGCCGCGCATTGCCGATCGCGACCGCCGTCTGGTCCGCGATCAGCCGCATAAACGGCAGCTGGCCGGCGCTAAACGCGCCGGCGACCGTCGAGCGCAGCATAACCAGGCCGACGACGCGATCGCCGTAGCGGATCGGCACATCCATCGTCGAGGCGACCTTGAGCTGGCCGTCGGGGCCGAAGGGGCAATCCGTGACCGGCACCAGGATCGCCTGGCTCAGCTGGATCGCTTCCATGGAGGACGGATCGCTATGATCGACGACCTTATTCGCCAGCTCCTCGGCCTCGGCAGGACTGAGCCCACTGGCGACCACGTAGTGGAAAAGTTCGTCTTCCTCGTGCCGCAGCGCGATGCTGCCGTGCGTGGCGCTGGTAACCGCGACCGCCTCGCGCAGCACGGCTTCCAGCACACGGTTGAGATCGAGCGTGGCGTTAAGCTCATGCGCGATATGCTGAAGTGCCGCCAGCTCATCGGGCCGATCGTGCAGCGTAGCGGGCTCGTCGTTGGTCTGGCGCGCCGCTGTGGTAAAGGCCAGTCGAATCTGCGCGACCAGCGCATCGAAGGCGGCGGCTGAGACGCCGGCATCCCAGAGCGCCAGCGCAATGCGCCGCCCGGCGACCGGCTCGATCAAGATGCTGTGGTAGGGCTGCTGGCTATTGGCGCGGCGCGCCTTACGGGCGGTGCCGTTGGTGCCATTGCTAGATGCCGGAGCTGCAAGACTTGCCAGCCACGCGTGGGCTTCCGGCGAGGCCGTGCCGTGCAGCAGCCAGCCATCACCCAGATTGACGGCTATGCTGAGGTCAAGCATCGGCTGCTCAGCGCTCAGCAGTTCCATCAATTCGGCGACCAGCGGCTCGGTCTCACGGGGGGCATCAGGTAGCCAGCGGGCAATTGCCGCGATGGTATTGAAGCAGGTCTGGATTGGCAATGTCTTGGCGCGCATGTGTTAGGCGACGATCGTTGCGCTCTTACCAGTCGTGCTCACGGTCGAGCGAGCGTTCTGGCGTACAGCCTCAGCCGATTCGGTCAATTCGCGAATATCGTAGAACGGCCCTTTGGTATCGTCGAGCAGCCCGATCGCCAGCGACATAAACGGCACCGATTGCTCGTGGCCGTCGCCGTCGGTCAGCTTCATCGCGCCATTTTTGCGATCGCGATAGTTGTAGTGCAGACTGATCTCGGCGTCGAAGCGATCGATCAGCCGCCGCGCGATCACGCGGCTGTTTTCGGGCGAAGAGATCAGCACAAACTCCGGCCCGGTTACCATCTGCCCGGTGAAGTCTTCGGCCTGGCCATGCTCGCCGGCGACGTCGTTGAGCAGCAGTGCCATGAACTTCAGCACTTCCTCACCACTGACGGTGCCGTAGCCCTGCGTGAACAGATCGAAGTTCTCGATCCGCATCAGCGTGAGCGTCCAGCCCTTGCGCGTCAGCAGGCCACGCAGCTGGTCGTTGACGGCATCGGCGGTCGGCAGATTCGTCACAGGATGCGTCTGGTTCTTCTGGCGCGCGCGCTTGAGCGTGTTGCGCACCTCAAGATGCAGCAGCTCGATGTCGAATGGCTTGGCGATGTAGGCCTCGGCCTCGACCTCGCCCAGGCCGACCATCATATCCTGCTTCTCGGTCCGCGCCGTGAGGAAAATAATCGGAATATGGCGCGTGCGAGCGTTGGCGCGGATCGCCTTGCCGATGTCGTAGCCGAGCATATCGGGCAGGTTCACGTCGAGCAGCACGAGATTCGGCAATTGCTTGCGAACTAATTCCAGCGCATCGCTACCCCGTCCCGCTGCAAAGACTTCGTACCCTTGCGAGGAAAAATAGATCTTGAGGAGTGTTTGAATATCGGGTGCGTCCTCAACAATGAGCAGCGTATCCTTAGACACCGTAGTATCTCCTTAGTGGGTTAGCCAATTAGCGCTGAAAAGAGCTGTCGATCGGATCTTGCATCTGCACGCGCGGATCGCGATCGGGATAAAAGACCGGCGGCCTGGTGTAGATGCCGGTCGGAACATTCTTCGGGATAACCGCGTGATCGTCGGCGTAGGCCAGCACGGTGTCGGACTCGATCATGCGCGCCGGATAGATCACGAAGCCCGAGCCGATCTTGACGTTATGCCCCACC
>JAFAYS010000478.1 GCA_019240175.1 Chloroflexota bacterium
TCTAGGGTGCGCCCATACGCTACCGCTACCTAGTGTAGCACAACTGCGGATCGCCAAATTTGCCAGGCGCTACGGCGCGCTGATCCACTCCGGCGGCGGCGTGATCTCGGCCTCCGGCTGCGAGCCGGGGTCAGGCAGGCCGCTGTCGCGCAGCGTCATCAGCGGGCGGAGCTGCATGTCCTGGTCGCAGAGGATCTGGCAGGAAAGCCGCGCCTGGCCCAGCAGTTCCTTTTCTGCCAGTTTGTCGTGCTCGGCCCTGGTCATGCGCTCAGGCTCGCCGCTAGTAAACGCAACGCGGCAGGTAGTGCATCGCGCGTAGCCGCCACAGCGGTGCAGAATATCCACGCCGTTATCCTCGATCGCTCGTACGAGCCGCGTGCCGTCTGCTACCTCGAATGTGCCGTAGCCTTCAACCTCAAGCCTGGGCATGACTCTACCTCCTGATGACAAGCTTTTGCCTCGTCAAGCTCCAAGAATCGCGCCATGCACCGTAACCGGCAGCGGATGCTTGTCGAGAGCGCGGACGAACTGGCACAAACTGCCCAATTGACGACGCTAACCAGCTATGCCATAATCGCTAGGCTGGATACTCATTCAATGAGTACCTAATCTATAACTAAGATCTCGTCGGTTTGATTAACAGGAGAAGTTGTATGCGTCGTATTCGCTCGTTGCTGCTTGGCTGTGCCTGGCTGATCCTGATCGCCGGTTGCGGAACCGCCCCTGAAGCTGCTGTTCCATCCTCTAGCGTCGCGCCATCCGCGAGCGCCGTACCCTCGGCGAGCGCAAGCAGCACCACGCAAGACACCAGCCTGACAGTGTTTGCGGCGGCCTCGCTGACGGAAGCGTTCGGCGAGATCGGTCAGCAGTTCGAGCAGCAGCATGGGATCAAAGTAACGTTCAACTTTGCGGGCTCACAGCAGCTTTCCCAGCAGCTGGCGCAAGGTGCCGAGGCGGATGTCTTCGCCTCCGCCAATCGCCAGGAGATGCAGAACGCAATCACGTCAGGATCGGTGATCTCGGGCACAGAGCAGATTTTCGTGCGCAACCGGCTGGTTGTGATCGTGCCGAAAGATAATCCAGGGCAGATCAGTCAGCTGCAAGATCTGGCGCGCTCCGGCTTGAAGCTCGTGTTTGCGGCTGAGCAGGTGCCGGTCGGTGGGTACACGCAGCAGGCACTGACAAAAATGAGCGCTGATCCGGCCTTTGGGTCGGATTTTGGGACCAAAGTTATCGCCAACGTCGTCTCGCAAGAGCAGAACGTGAAGTCGGTGGTGACCAAGGTGAGCCTGGGCGAGGCCGATGCGGGCGTGGTCTACACCTCAGATGTGACGCCTGCCGTGAGCGACACGATCGCGACAGTTGCGATCCCGGATACGTTTAATCAGATTGCCGCCTATCCGATCGCGCCGACGAGCGATCCGCCAGCCGGACAGGAGCTGGCGCAGCAGTTTGTGGATTTTGTGCTTTCAGCAGAAGGCCAAAGCATTCTGGGCCGCTATAACTTTATTGTGGAGCAGACCGGCAATTGACGTAACTCGGGCCAATCTGCAACCTGCGCCGAGCCTTGATCGTCAAAAAGGGTAAAGTGCGCTATGTGGCATCAGCGAGCAGATTGGGGAAGATTCGTGCGCGGCCATACAGCCCACGAACGATCACGTTCACATCGCGGAGGTCTACAGTATGGGTAGGAAACGAGTTGGTCTGGCTTTGGCTGCGCTGGCTGTGCTGCTGGGCGCTCTGATGATTGTACCGGCCAGGGCGCAGCACCAGGGGCCGCATGGAGATCACCAGCAGGGGCAGCCGCCAGCACAATTCCATGGCGATCCTGCGGTTCACAAAGGGCTCGTCGCAGCCACGGCAGCGGCAAGCGGACAGCGATCTCGGATGGTGCGCAATCAGCTTAAGCAGGGTAAAAGCATCGAGCAGATCGCGCAGGCGGCGGGCAGCAATGCGACGGATGTGCTGGCGCGCTTCGATCAAGGCATCGACAAGGCCATGCAGCGCGCGGTGGCTAAGCAGCGCCTACCACAAAGCGTCGCCGACTCACGCGCGGCCTGGTTTAAGCAGTCGGCGCGCTTGCAACTTGATCAGCCGGGCCTGACGCCGGCGTTTCCCGATCTGCATGAGGTGCATGTGCTGATGATCTCGGCGGCGGTGCGCCAGAGCGGCATTCCACGGCCCACGATTCGCGCCGAGCTTGAAAGCTGCAAAAACCTCAGCACGATCGTCGCGACCAGGGGCAAGACCGGCACCGACGTGGCGAGTGACGCCAGCGCGCAGGCCGACAAGCTGTTGGATACCTGGGTGGCGGCGGGTAAGCTTACGGCGGCGCAGCGCGACGAGTGGCGGGCCGCGTTCGGGAAGACCGCCGGCAACATGATCAACACGCCGGGCCTGCATGTAGCCGGTAAGGAATGCGCTCCGTAAAACCTTGATGCGAGAAGTTAAAGCAAAAGGAGCGTCGCCGGACGCTCCTTTGTGTTGCCTACGACTGCTGTGCTCGTCGTCGCCATAGCGAGTAGAGCGCGATCGAGCCTGCCGTGGCTGCGTTCAGCGAGGCGACATGCCCGGCCATCGGCAGCTTGAGCAAGAAATCGCAG
>JAFAYS010000613.1 GCA_019240175.1 Chloroflexota bacterium
TAGGGCAAGGAGTCGCTAGGATGGCACGCACATGGCTTTTGAAGCAGGCGTTGGCTGAGCAGCAGCTGATCTTTGGGCTCTTCTGCTCGACGCCTCAGCCGCAGATGGTCGAGATGATCGGCGTGGCCGGCTTTGATTTTGTGATCATCGATACTGAGCACACGCTGATCAATCCCGAGACCTTGGAACAGATGCTGCGCGCCGCCGATGCCGCCGGGATCGCCGCGCTGGTGCGCGTGCCCGACGCCTCGCCCAAGCCGATCTTGCGCGCGCTCGACGCCGGCGCGCAGGGCGTGGTCGTGCCGTCGGTGCGCAGCCGCGCCGAGGCCGAGGCGATCGTGCGGGCTAGCCGCTACGCGCCGCAGGGCGAGCGCAGCCTCAACGCAGGACGCTCGGCAGCTTTCGGGGCGCTGGATCTGGCCGCGCATTTGCAGCAGGCCAACGACGAGGTGGTCGTCGTGGCGATGATCGAAGACCGTGCGGGCGTGGCGGCGATCGATGAGATCCTTGCCGTACCCGGCATCGACATGGTGCTGGAAGGTGCCGCCGATCTGTCGCAGTCGCTGGGTGTTGCGTGGCAGACGCGCCATCCCGAGGTGCGCTCGGCACTGATCGGAGTTCAGTCGGCGGCCCAGGCGCGCGGCGTGCCGTTCTGCGCGATTCCCCGTGCAGTCGAGGATCTTGGCGCGTGGCAGGCATGCGGCGTACGTGCGTTTGTGCTGGGCGACGAGCGCGGCATCGCGTTTCGGGCGCTACAGGCGCAGCTTGAGCGTTTCAAACAAGAGGTTAAGGAATAGCAATGCAGATCGAAGAGTTTATTCAAGCGATCAAGGCCGATCATCAGGAGCCGCTCTGTGCCTTCATTTACGATCTCAACCGGCTGCGCGATCATGCCCAGCATGTGATCGCGCAGCTGCCGGAGCGATGCCGCTTTTTCTACGCGATCAAGGCCAACTCCGAGCAGCCGATCTTGCGCGCGCTGGCTCCGCTGGTTCACGGCTTCGAGGTCGCGTCGATCGGCGAGATCGCCAAGGTCCGCGCGGTCAGCGCCACAACGCCGATCATCTTTGGCGGTCCCGGCAAAACCGACGCCGAGCTGCGCAGCGCGCTACAACAGTGCGTCTCGCTGATCCACGTCGAGAGCATTCACGAGCTGCGGCGGCTGCAGTCGATCGCGGCGGATCTGGATACTGTCGCGCCGGTGCTGCTGCGCGTTAATCTGCGCGGCCCGCTGCCGACCGCGACGCTGCAAATGGCCGGCACGCCGACGCAGTTTGGCATCGACGAGGCCCTGCTGCCGGAGGCGATTGTCGAGGCGCAGCGCAGCCCGCAGATCGATCTACAGGGCTTTCATCTCCACTCGCTTTCCAACAACCTCAACGCCGACGAGCATGTACGGCTGATCGCGCACTACATCGATCGGGTTCACGGCTGGGCGCAGGAGTTCGGCCTGCGCGTGCGCGTGCTCAACGTCGGCGGCGGCATCGGCGTGAACTATGCGCAGCTCGACCAGCAGTTCGACTGGCAGCGCTTTACCACGCAGCTCGGTGCGCTGCTGGAGCACGACGATCGCGCGCGCGAGTGGCGGCTGATCTTTGAGTGCGGGCGCTTTGTCACGGCGGCTTGCGGCTGGTACGCCGCCGAGGTGCTGGATATCAAGCGCAACCACGGCACCGACTTTGTGATCGTGCGCGGTGGAACGCAGCATTTCCGGCTGCCGGTCTCGTGGCAGCATAACCATCCGTTCGTGGTGGTGCCGATCGAGGAGTGGCGCTATCGGTTTACGCGTCCAGCGCTTCAAGACGCGGCGATCACGATCACGGGCCAGCTTTGCACGCCCAAGGATGTTTTTGTGCGTGGCGCTCAGGTTCCGCGTGTGCGCGCCGGCGATGTGGTGCTGTTTGTGTACGCGGGCGCGTACGGCTGGAGCATCTCGCACCACGATTTCCTGAGCCATCCACATCCTGAGCAGATCTTTATCGGTGATGTGTAAAGCAAAAGTGATAATCATTTTCACTTGTTTGCGCGCTCAGAAACACGTATTTTGGTGATAAAACTTGACAACTCACGTCGTCATCCGTATCCTATGGAATATATGAGAGGAACTTCACAAATGCCCACCCCACATATTCAGCGCACATTGATCGCGCTGTTGATCGGAATTTTACTTGTAGCCTGTGGCTCGCCTGCCGCCACGACTACCGACCAGACCGGCACCAGCGCGACAGCTGCCGCGTCGACCGCTCCCGAAGCATCGGCTAGCCCGGCGACTAGCCCTGATGCCAGCGCGCCCGCCGAATCTGCTACAGAAACATCGTCCAGCGGCGATCGCGTCGTCAAGCACGCGATGGGCGAGACCACCGTGCCGGCGAATCCGCAGCGCGTCGTGGTGCTGGACACCGGCGAGCTTGATACCGCGCTGGCGCTTGGCGTCAAGCCGGTCGGCGCGGTCTCGGCCAGCCAGGGCGGCAGCTTTCCGGCCTATCTCGCGGATCGCACCGAGGGCATCACCAACGTCGGCACAATTCAGCAGCCCAACCTTGAAGCAATTATCGCGCTCAAGCCGGATCTGATCCTCAGCAGCAAGCTGCGCCACGAGGCGATCTACCCACAGCTTTCACAGATCGCGCCTACGGTCTTCACCGAAGCGGTCGGGGTGGTGTGGAAAGAAAACCTGATGCTGCACGCCGAGGCGCTGGGCAAGACCACCGAAGCCCAGAAGCTGATGGACGACTACACCGCACGCCTCGACGAGTTCAAGACCAAAATGGGCGATCGGCTGGCGAATACCAAAGTCTCGACGGTGCGCTTTCTGTCGGGCGGCAAAGTTCGCATCTACATGAAGCAGTCGTTTATCGGCACGGTGCTGCAAGATGCCGGCCTGCCACGGCCACCGGCGCAGGATAAAGACGTGTTCGCCGAGGAAGTTTCCAAGGAGCGCATCCCGGAGATGGACGGCGATGTGATGTTTGTCACGACCTTCGGTGCCGGCGAAGAAACCGCCCTGGCCACCTTCCAGAGCGATCCGCTGTGGTCGCAGCTGGGCGTCGTCAAAGCGAACAAAGTGTATCCCGTGTCGGATGACTACTGGATGCTCGGCATCGGTATGCTGGCTGCCAATCGCGTAATCGACGATTTGTTCACCCATCTCGCACAAGGCTGATCGATGTGAGGGACGAGCCATTTCGCCAGTCAGATCTCGCGACCGCGCTGCGCCCGTACCAGACGGTGCTGGGGCCGTACGCCGACCGAGTGAGCTTCGCGCCGCTTTCTGCCGGGATCGACACGATCCCGGCGGCAGCGTTTCTTGACACCTCTACGCTGTTGCGGTCGCTGGAAGCTGCTGCCGAGCAGTGGCGCGCTCCGGATATCTGCGTGGCCGCCTCGCTGTGGAATAAGCACTACAACGCGGCGGTGCTCTCGGGCGTGCTGGTGGCGATGACGCTGGGCGGGATCGCACTGAATGGCTCGATCGCCAACACCTCGATTATCTTTGACCACGGCTTGCCCAAGGCGCTGCTGCTGCACGACGCGCGCGGCTGCGTGTATCAGCCGCGTCTGGCTCCGACGCTGGTTGAAAGTCATTGTGGGCGGCCCGTCGCCACGCTGCCCGAGCTGTATGAGGCCGTGATCGCGACGACTTTTGAAGGTCATATTCGCCCGGTGATCGAGCAGTTGCACGCACTGACGCGGATCTCGCGTCAGATTTTGTGGGGCAACGTCGCCAATCTGTGCGCCGATCTTTACGATCGTCTGGCACAGGAGCCGACCCTGGCCTGCCTCGCCCACGCCGATCGCGCGCTGCTGCTGGAAAGCGGCGAATGTCCCGGCCTGAGCGGCGCGAATCCGATGTGCGGCGCGGTCTGGTACGAGCGATCGGCAGGCTCGCTGGTGATGTCACGCGTTCGTCAGCGCTGCTGTCTGCGCTACCGGCTGCCGGAGCACGCGCCTTGTTTGAAGGTGTGTCCGCTGCGACACCATGAGGAGCGCGATCTGTCGCGCGTAACGAGCTAATGCAAAAAACACGAGTTTATACAACGCTACCCAATGTCCATGTCACGCGGCCCCGCTTTATGCCGTGGAGCGGCCTGCTGTTCGGCACGCTGGCGCTGCTGCTCTGCGCGGGCGTGAGTCTGAGCTACGGCACGGCCCAGATCGATCTCGACACGGTGATCGCCGCTTTCACG
>JAFAYS010000781.1 GCA_019240175.1 Chloroflexota bacterium
TGGTGCGCCAACTGCCGCCCACGAAAACGCATATTAAATTTCACCTTATGCCCCTCGCCGAGAAACTGGCGGGCGCGGTTACTCTTTACTTCGATATCATGAGCGTCGGTAATCGGGCTAAGTTGCATCTCTTTAACTTCGACGACCTTTTGATTCTTACGAGCTTCACGCGCTTTCTTGTTCTGCTCGTATAGAAACTTCCCATAGTCCATCAAACGGCATACGGGCGGATCGGCATTAGGTGCAACTTCCACGAGATCCAGGCCCCGTTCCTCGGCCATCATCAACGCTTCATGCGTATTGATAACGCCAACTTGCTCGCCTTGCTCATCAATGAGCCGGACCTGTGGGACGCGAATGCGTCGGTTGATGCGGGCTTTTTGGTTCCTTATAGCAGTTTCTCCTGAGCCTGACGTGTGGACAAAACGAAATCCCACCGGCCAGTCCACATGGCAGGGGGACTATTGACTGCTTAATATAGCACGAAGCAGGCCGATCGTCAACCAAAATCACGCTCAAATCCGCACATTTGTTGGCAGCAACGTAGCTATAAATACATCCGTACATACATCCACGACCGCAAATAGTTCGCGAACAGAGTTGTCACGCGTATGTTCCGTCTTTTGGCGGATCTCCCTGCATAGCGATGCAAACTGGCGTAATTTTTTCTGTTACCCTGCATTGAACGTATTGAAACAATCAGTCGGTATCCCGCTAGCACCCATCCTTAATCACACAGAGTGTTATGTAGATACGGTATGCTTGGTAGGCCGCATCAGGCGGTCGACTGATTGACTTTTGCCTTCGTACTCGGTACTCTTAAGCTCACATTTACGTGGTGCATTTCACAAAGTTTTGAGGCCTATATGAACCAGCTAGTAGCGGCCATAGATCTGGCGGATGACCTTCAGGCCATCGATCGCGCCGTGCTCGAAAAATTCGAGTCTCGCTCGGCATTGCTGAATGTCGCAAGCCGCTACCTGCTGTCGTCGGGCGGCAAGCGTGTGCGTGCAGCACTCACGCTGCTCTGCGCCCGGCTAGGCCCTCACTACGAAGAGCGGCGCGTGTATAACGTCGCGACGGCGATCGAGATGATCCACGCGGCGAGCCTGGTCCACGACGATCTTGTCGACGAGGCCGACGTGCGCCGTGGTCGCGTGACAGTTCACAGCAAGTGGGGCGGCAATGTCGCGCTGATGGTCGGCGATTACCTGTTTGCGCTCGCTGCGGGACAAATGGCTGAAGCCTCCGACCCGCGCATCATCAAAAGTTTTGCCCGTGGCGTGGAGCGCATCTGCGAGGCCGAGCTTTCGCCGGTGACGGATGTCGAGCCGCTTCAGATGGCGCTCGATCAGTACTACACCAAGATCGGCGGCAAGACCGCAGCGCTGTTTGAGTGTGCCGCCGAGGGCGGACTGCTGGCGACCGGCGGCTCGGAGCAGCAGATCGAGGCGCTGCGCCAGTTCGGCTACGAGATCGGCCTGGCCTTCCAGATCGTCGACGATGTGCTGGACTTCACCGCCGACGAGCAGACGCTGGGCAAGCCGGCAGGCCACGATCTCAAAGAAGGCACAATCACACTGCCGGTGCTTTACGCGATCGATCAGGGCGCGAGCGAGATCGTGCGCGAGGCCGCGCTGACCTACCAGCCGAGCCCTGAGCTTGTCGCCGCCGCTGTGGTCGAGGTGCGCCGCGTGTGTGCGACCAAACGCGCCTTCGCCGACGCCGAGAAGCTGGTCGAAAAAGCGATCAAGCGTCTCGACATCTTCCCGGACTCGCCCGCGCGCGACGGTCTGATCGACCTGGCAGAGCTGGTGCTGCGCCGCAAGATGTAGCCGCTGTCATCCAGATTAAACCAACGGGACGCTCGATTGAGCGTCCCGTCGTGATTCATTCGGCGGCTGTGCTCGTGCAGACAGCTGCTACTCCTCGACCTCGACCTCAAGCCGGTCACGCAGCCACTCAGTCAGCGTGTCGCGGCTGCACTCCGAGCGCTGCACGGCCTGAAGCTGGTTCGCGATCGACTCCGCCAGCGTCTCGGTCACGGTCACCTCGTTGCTGTCGAGAAAGCGGAGCACTGCCAGCAGCGACGTTACCTCGTTACCCTCGATGAACGGACGATTTTTGAGCAGCTGAAAGCCCAGCACCGCTGCCTTGCTGGCCAGATCGGCGTAGACTTCCTCGCCAAACAGGATCTGCTGCGGCGCGTTAACCGCGCTCAGCAGCTTATCCTGGCTTTTGATGCCCAGCCGCCCACCGTAGCGCTCGATCGCGAAGGTATGGAGGTCAAGCACATCATCACGTGTTAGGTATCTCATAGCTATAACTTTCGGTACGTGCCGAACAGCGTCCGATCACAACCCTAGCATGCGTTTAAACGTCTTGTCGTATTGATCGGTCACGCTCTTGGCCCATTCCCGCAGCTTGGGATCGGTCGGGCGGCGCAGCAGCACCTCGCGCTCGGTAAACACCAGCTCGACGCTCTCGGACTCTTCCAGTCCAATGGCTTTGAGCCAACCCTGGACCACCGGCGGTAGATTCTCTCGTTCGATCACTAATGCTTTTGGCATAGTCATAAGATCGCCCATCCAGCCCGGCTTAGGCCTCGGCTTCGGATGCGCGATGCTCCTCCGTTTCAATACGTCGTAAGTGGGGGAATAAGATCACTTCGCGAATAGTTTCTTGTTGCGTAAAGATCATGACCAGTCGATCCACGCCAAGGCCCAGGCCACCAGTCGGCGGCAATCCGGTCAGCAGCGCGTTCAAATAGTCGGTATCCATCTGCATGGCCTCGTCGTCGCCAGCCGCCTCAGCGCGGCCCTGCTCGAGGAAGCGCTGCTCTTGATCCAGCGGATCGTTCAGCTCGCTAAAAGCGTTGCCCAGCTCAGCGCCGAACATCAGCGGCTGGAAGCGCTCGACAAACGCCGGATCGTCGGGCTTGCGCTTGGCCAGCGGCGAGAGCGGCTGCGGGTACTCGGTGATGAAGTGCGGGCTGATCACCTTGGGCCGCACATACTCCTTGAACAGCTCGTCGACCAGATTAGCCCAGGTAGGCTTGCGATCGACCTGCAGCTTCTGCACCTTGATCTCGGCGACCAGGCCTTCCAGCGTTGTCGTCGCCGCAATGTCAATGCCAGTCTGCTCCATGATTGCGTCGCGCATGGTGATCCGTGGCCACGGCGGCGTCACGTCGACGGTCTGCCCGGCGAAGGTCAGTGTCATACCGCCGGTGATCTCGCGTGCGGCATAGGCGACCATCTGCTCGGTCAGCTCCATCATATCGTTGTAGTCGGCGTAGGCCTGGTAGCATTCCAGGATCGTGAACTCGGGATTATGGAAGCGATCCACGCCCTCGTTACGAAAGGCCTTGCCGATCTCATACACGCGCTCGAAGCCGCCGACGACCAGCCGCTTGAGATACAGCTCCGGCGCGATGCGCATGTACAGATTTTGGTGCAACTGGTTATGATGCGTCGTGAAGGGCCGCGCCGCCGCGCCGCCGTAGATCGGCTGCAGCACCGGCGTCTCGACCTCAAGAAAGCCACGCTCGTCCAGGAAGCGGCGAAAGGTCGCGATCAGCTTGGCGCGCACGCGGAAGGTTTCGCGCACATCCTCGTTGACGATCAGATCGACGTAGCGCTGGCGCAGCCGCAGCTCGGTGTCGGTCAG
>JAFAYS010000814.1 GCA_019240175.1 Chloroflexota bacterium
CTCAGCGGAAGATTTCCGACTTTTTCGGGCAGGGGCAAGCGCTTAAGATTGCCTTCACGAGCCGGGCACATACGATTTCGTTTAAGCGTCATGCGTCGATGGTCGGCACGATCGTCGGCACAGCGTCGTAAAGCCAATCGTTGCAAAGATCGGGACGCGACTCGTTCTCTGTGGGTGTATCATGTTTCAACGCCAGAAATATGTGGTCCAGAATCAGGAGACCGATGCAGCTCTTGCCGATGGATCGCTAGGGGAACGCCGTCGTACACAGTGGGGAGAAACGTCCAACGTGGAGGAAACCGACGAGGAACTGATCGAGCGATTGGCTGGCGGCGATGTCGCCGCGCTCGACGCGCTATACACCCGCTACGCGCGTCCGGTCTTTTCGCTGGCGCTGCGCATCCTGAGCGATAGCGCCGATGCCGAAGAGGTAACCCAGGATGTGTTTGAGCGTGTGTGGCGACATGCGCCAACCTTCGACGCCCAGCGTGGACGCTTTGGCACGTGGCTGCTGAGCATGACGCATCATGTCGCGATCGACCGCGTGCGTAAGCGACAGCGCCGCCCGCAACAAGCGACAGCGCAGAGCGTAGAATGGACAGCGCCCGGCCCGCCCGCGCCCAACGATGTTCCCGAGTCGGCGCTGCGTAACATGCAGGCAGAGCAAGTTCGCCGGGCCCTTCGCTCGCTGCCCTCCTCGCAGCAGCAAGCGATCGAACTCGCGTATTTTGGAGGATTAAGCCACTTAGAGATTGCGGCAGTGCTGGGAGATCCGCTAGGCACCGTGAAAGCCCGTATTCGGCGGGGCATGGATCGGCTTCGATCAGCATTGGAGCGCTATGTGACAGAAGGTGAAGACGTATGACCGACCAGCATGTTGACGAGCTGATCGACCTGTATGCCCTGGGCGCGCTTGAGCCGGGCGAACAAGCGGCAGTGGACGAACATCTCGACGATTGTCCGCGCTGCCGGGCGCAGCTTGAAGAGGCCAAGCAGCTAGTGCTGATGTTTGCCTGGACGCCCGACCAGCACGATCCGCCGCCTGCGCTGCGCGGCAAAGTAATGCAGCGCGTCTCGCATCTCCAGCGCTTGCAAGGCTCGACGCAGCGCTCGTGGTGGGATCGGCTGGCGCTGCCGCAGTGGCTGCGCTCGCCCCAGCTTGGGCTACAGCTTTCCGGCGCGCTGGTGCTGGTGGCGGCGCTGCTCGGCTGGCGCATCTTCGGGCTGCAATCCGAGGTCACCAGCCTGCGCGCTCAGATCGCGGAGCAAGAAACTCTGGTTGCTGTGCTCTACGAACCCGACACGCGCATTGTGCCGCTGGCCGCCGCCAACGATCCGGCTGTGACGCACGGGTACCTGCTGTTCGATCCCGAACGACAGCAGGCCGTCATCAAAAGCACGGCGCTAGCCGCCTTGCCGCAGGATCAAACTTATCAGCTGTGGCTGATCGACGGCAGTCAGCCCGAGAGCGTCGGACTGCTCAGCACCGGCCCGGATGGTCACGGCACCGCCGAGGTTATGGCGCAGCGCCCATTCAGCCAGTACCAGGCCTTCGGCATCAGCATCGAGCCAGCCGGCGGCAGCGATCAGCCAACAACGACCCCGATTGTGGTAGTCAGCCTCTAAAAGCCTGGCCGCAACTCGTCGTTCGTCCGTCGTCACACCACACGTTGCGTGCAGTGGATCTTTTTTCCTCACTCACTGTTCAGCGCGTTAGAACAATCGACTCGTCCGTTAGACGTAGGAGTCTCTCATCCGCCTTGCCACTGCTAGCAGAGGCGTATTTCGTGCTGCTCGCAGCCGCGTGTCGATCACGACTCTGTGTTGCGCGCGCTCGGCTGATGCTTTATACTCGTCGGGTCGCGCTGATCCACTTGCCAGCGCCGACGAAAGCGAGGCTGCCTTTGTCTGCCAATCGATCCTCTCGTTGCTGTGTGGCCACGCCACACGCTTTGGCAACCCCCGAATCCGCGCCTCGTCCCACAGCTGACTCCCGCCACAGCCGCTGCGGATAAGCTCCGCCTAAGGACAGCCTGAGCCAGGTGTTGCCGCTCACTATCTCCACAACCGCTCGCGCAGGGCTCTGCGCAGGCCGATTTGTGCTGTCCAGCACGATCTCTTTGGCGTGACATGTGTCGCGCCAAACAGCGAAAGGCATCTTATGGAATCTCGGATTCAGTCGTATCTGCGCGTAGCAGCCAGATACCGCCGCGACGTCGAACAGATCGGGCCGTTTCTCGCCACCTTCACACACCACAGCGATAATCCCTATATCAATTACGCCATTCCCGACGAGGACGCAGCGCCTACTGCCGCCGAAGTAGCCGCGCTGATCGAGGCGTTTGAGCTGCGCGACCTCCAGCCACGCTTTGAGTATATTACGCAGCTAGCGCCCGCTGTCGAGCCGGCACTGATCGCCGCCGGCTTCGTGGTGGAAAGCCGGACACCGTTGATGATCTGCACGCCCGGCGAGGAGCAGCCGCAGCCCACGCCGCCCGGTATTGAGTTTATTCTGCCAACCTCAGACAACGAGCTGCTAGGGATGATCGCCGCACAGAACGAAGCCTACGACGCGCCGCCGCCCGAACCGGAGGCAGCTCCGCGCATGCGTGCCAATCTGGCGGATGGTCAGATCGCGGTGTTTGCGCGCGAGATCGCGACCGGCGAGCCGGTTGGCGGCGGCGTTTGCACCGTGCCGTACCAGGGGCTCACCGAGATTGCCGGCATTGGCGTGCGCTCGGTGTTTCGACGGCGCGGCGTCGCGGCAGCGCTTACCGTGCGCCTCACGCAAGCCGCCTTCGATGCAGGCGTGACGCTGGCGTTTTTGATGGCGGCGGCTGAGGCCGAGGAGCGGATCTATGCCCGCGCCGGCTTCACGACCATCGGCGACGTTTTGCATATCTCGCGGCCACGACGCTAGACGCGCGTTGGAGCGCGCACTTGGCCATGGAAATCTGGCGCTGGTGGGCGCTCCCGCGATTCCCGAAAACAAGCCAAGGAGGACAACTATGCGCATCGGGCTGATCTCGGATATTCACGGCAATTTGGTGGCCCTGGAAACCGTACTGGCAGATCTTGAAGCGCAGGCGGTCGATCAGATCATCTGCCTGGGCGATACCGTCGCCACAGGGCCGCAGCCGCACGCCACCCTTGAGCGACTGCGCGCGCTGAATTGTCCGGTGGTGATGGGTAACACGGACGAGTGGCTGCTCGATCCGCCTGCCGTCTCACCCAAGCCCGATCTGATCCAAGCGATCGATCATTGGTGCGTTGCACAGCTCAGCGCTGAGGATCTGGCGTTTCTGCGCAGCTTCCAGCCGACGATCGCGGTGGAACTAGGACCAGGCATGACGCTGCTGTGCGTCCACGGCTCGCCGCGCTCCAACATCGAGCGCATCGAGGCTACCACCAGCGACGAGCAGCTGTCCGCAATTCTGGCCGAAGAGTCGGCGCAGGTGATCGCCAGCGGCCACACGCATGTCCAGATGCTGCGCCGCTACCAGGATCGGCTGCTGATCAATCCCGGCAGCGTCGGAATGCCATTCGAGCACGACAGCGCCGGCGCGATTCGCAATCCGCCCTGGGCCGAGTACGGTCTACTGAGCTATCACGACGGCCACCTGAGCATTGAGCTACGCCGCGTGCCGCTCGATCTTCAAGCCGTGATTCAGGCCGCGCTCGACAGCGACATGCCCTACCAGCAGGAATGGATCGCGGATTGGCGCTAATCCGACGTTACGATCCGGAACTTGGGGTACCATAGATAGAGAAATATTTTACGGAGGAGAGTAGTATGGCACGTTTTCGCGTCGGAGTACAGCTACAGCCCCAGCACGTCAGCTATGCTGATTTTGCCGACGGTGTGCGCCGCGCCGAGGAGCTAGGCGTCGACACGATCTGGAACTGGGATCATTTTTACCCACTGTACGGCGAGCCCGACGGCATGCACTTCGAGGGCTGGACGCTGCTGACCGCGATGGCGCAGCTGACCAGTCGCGCCGAGATAGGCTGTCTGGTGGCGTGTAACAGCTACCGCAATCCGCAGCTGCTGGCCGACATGACGCGCACGATCGATCATATCAGCGGCGGACGCGTGATCCTGGGCATCGGCGCGGGCTGGTTTCAGCGCGACTACGACGAGTACGGCTATGAGTTCGGCACCGCCCCGGATCGGCTGCGCGATCTGCGGCACAGCCTGCCCGTGATTATCGAGCGCTGGCAGAAGCTGAACCCGCCACCAATGCGCGATCCAATTCCGATTCTAATCGGCGGCGGCGGCGAGAAAGTCACGCTGAAGCTGGTCGCGCAGTACGCCAGCATGTGGAACAGCTTCGGGCCGCCCGATAAGTTCAAGCATAAGAACGAGGTGCTGAACAACTGGTGCCAGGAGCTTGGCCGCGATCCGGCGGAGATCGAGCGCACCGTGCTGATCAATCCCGACGAGATCAACCAGCTTGACGCCTTCGTCGACGCCGGCGCGACGCACTTTATCCTGGGTATGGGCGCACCCTGGAACTTCGAGCCGGTGCAGCGCCTGGTGGAATGGCGCGACACGCAGGGCTAGCACCAGCAGCTAGTGTTATACAGCGGCGGAGTGGGGCAACCTGCTCCGCTTGTTTGTTTGCGGCGGAAATTGCGGCGAGATTTTTTTTTGGTTGAGAGCACCAATACTTATCACACTACACCTAAAGCTATTGGGAAAGGCAATTATAATGAGATCATAACCTTGAGTAAGGATCGGAGCTTTTATGCCACGAGAGTATGTCGACCTCATAGCTTCTTCTCTTGAGAAAGTTTGCCCTCAATATTACAGACTCATCACAACATATGACCGAAATGGTATTGTCAGAGAGCGCTTGTTTTGTTACGAACTGTACCATCAGATACGATTGAAGATGCAGCGCGGTGAGGAACTAACGTTACACGCTGAAATAGACAAAAGAGGCCATCAAGATTTTCAAGAAGAGCATCGAAAGAATCCTGACTTTGTATTTCATGTCCAAGGAACTCATGACTTCAACACCTTGGTGATTGAGGTAAAAGGAACTTTGAAATATGATGAAGCAGAAGAACGACGAAGATATCGGGCTACCCAAATTCCTGAGGGTCGAATTAATAGACCGAGGCGGGAACCTTCCACAGCAATTAATGACTTAAAGACCATCTTGGTGTTCATCAACAATTATGGCTACAGAGCAGGGATATTCATTCTATATAACCATTCATTTGCGGAATTATATGACGTCGTAGGGTATAGACTAGAGGAATTGAGTGTTTTAGAGGGAGCAGATAGCGTGTATATTTTGACAATCTCGCCAGATAACCGTCGCTGTGATAAACGGTTGCTATCTGATATACACAACCCAATCGAAGATTAACTTCCATAACAAGGCGAGAATCAAAAACTCCCGCAGGCCTTCTCAAAAGACCTTGCGGGAGCTGTGACAGCGGCGCTGATCTTAGCCGTTGCTCTGCTCTTCCATCTTCTTGCGCAGGCTGAGCGGGCGCATATCGGTCCAGACCTCTTTGATGTAGTCCAGGCACTCCTGCTTCGGACCGCTCTTGCCGGCATCGTTCCAGCCCAGCGCGTTCTCGCGGTCGGCGGGCCAGATCGAGTACTGCTCCTCATGGTTGACAACCACTTTATAGATCGTCGTATCTTCTTGTTCGTCGCGGTTCATGCTACCTCCATAGTAAGCAATGTTGGATGCCTTGCGGCATGGTATTGATACCAGTTTTTAGCTAGTTTGCCAAGATGCTTAGATTACAACACGCTCATACCCGCCGCCGCAGCTGATCGAGAGCGCACCGCAGATGCGCTGATCAAAGCTCAGGATGATCCTCAGCGCAAGCCAGGGGCGGGACATGCAAAAGTCACTGGGGATACGGCCACAACCTTGGAGCTGTGGCGGTCTCCTCAGTGACTTCCGCTGCACATTCTGGGCATCCGCCGCGCGTCCGAGGCTGGACATCGGCGCTAGATGCATCGCGCGTCGGGGAACGTGACGCTGAGGGGTGAATGTGCGACACATTGGAGCGCGACTGGTGTACCAGCATAACGTGTACGTACTTCAAGCACAACCTGGACAGGCCGTGTGGAGACTGGTTGTATCTGAGCTGAGCTTGAAGACCGTTACCGCTGCTGGCTTTGTCAGTTTGGCACTGGGGGGGCTGTGCCTTCCTGGTATGAATCTAGCATAGCAGCCGAACCTTACCGGACACCTTACCACGGAAGAACAAAGGAACAAAGAAACAAGGGAACAAAACGAAGAGCCTACAGCAACGAGCAGACTCATTGATCCGCCTCGCCTACGAACGTGAAATCCGAAGCCCGGCTGAACGCGGGCAAGGAAGCGCCGAATGGCGTGCGGAGGAGGAGAGAACCTGGAAAAAAACAAAAGAACAAAACCATAGAAATCGAGCCCTTTGTTCGTTTGTTCCCTTGTTCTTTTGTTCCTTTATAAATACACCAGCCGCGAGTCGAGCACCACGGCGACCTGCACCGGGCACCCAAGCAGCGTGCGCAGCGTGTCCGCGATGAGTGGCGCGTATGTCTCTGTCAGCTTGTCCCTGGCAAAAATGTTGGGCGTCCCCACGATCGCCTGTTGCTCGTCAACCTGAATCAGCGACGTTTCTTTGATCCAGGTTTCGAACTCCCCGTAGGGCAGCTGCTGGCGCAGCTGAGCGAGCGCGCGCTGCCAAACATCCGGCGACTGCGGGCTAGCCGCCTCGCTCGTATGGCCTTGGGCAGCGGGCGTAGATACTGGCGACGGTGCGCTAGCAGCGCTGCCGCGCTGGGATTGCGCGCTACTCGGCGGCAGCTTCGGGTGATCGTGTGGCAGCCGTCCCGAGCGAATGCCCCACGCCAGCCAGGCGGCGCGATCTTTGATCTCAGCCTGCCGCGCGTCAGCCTCCGCAATCCAGCCCTGAATCTGCTCAACCGTGATCGCTTTGGTCAAGATCGCCGGGTTGATATTTTCGCGCTCCAATAGCTCACGGCGCGGATCGATCGCCAGGGACTCCTCGAGCACCGGCTCAGGGACTCTTCGCGCCCGATTTTTGGCAGGGACACGATCTTTGCCAGGGACACGTCGACACGCCGGACCGAAGTCGTCTGGCTGAAGCGCTCGGAGCGCCGCTGCCTGCTGATTATTGCTGATCGCCCGTCGCAGATACGCCACCGATAGCTGCGGCGGCTGTGCGGCCTGCTCAGCGCGCTGGAGCACTTCCCAGCATTCGGTGGGCTGATGCTCGAAAAGCGCCTTAAGCACATGATATTCAGGGACACTCACATCACGCAGGCCGCCGGCATGACCGATCGAGCGATACGAGCGCAGGAACTGCGACCATGTCGCCGCGTCTTCGGCTGTTCTCGCTTGAATCAGGGACAGCGCCTGCTGCACACAGCGATGAAAGACCATCAGCTTGAGTGCCTCGCCGAAGCGGGCGGGACGCTGTCCCTGTGGTAGGGACATCACGGCGCGCAATGCCGCCAGCACCACGCCGACGGGAGTCTCTGTACGCTTGAACAACCGGTAGGCGGCTTTTTTCTCGCCCTCGGTATAGGCGTAGCGCTGAAGATCGCCATACAGGATCTGCTGCACGGATTGCCAAAAATGACCATCCTGGCGCGTTGTGGAAAGCTCGTCGTCGCGTAGATGCGGCGCGATTGGCGGTGGTTCTTCCGGCTCGTGTATGGATCTCTCAACAGCGGCACGTGTGGAGGAACGAGTCTCTGTCGGTCTGACAATCTCAGGTGACGTAAAAGTCTCCGGCGGTTTGGGATTCGATGATTCCTGCCCCCAACAAGGCAAACTGATCTGATTCCGGCGGAGAGACTCGTCAGGGACTCCCGACGATCGCTCGATCATGCCTTGCCCATGCGACGATCGTGGGGGAGTCTCTGAAGGTCGTTCAGTGACTTCAAGACCCCGGAGACTCAACAGAGACTCTTGCTCCGGTCCTCGATTCACTCCGGAACCCTCAGGGACAACAAAGGGTGCTTGATTCACTTGCATACCCACAGGGACATTGTCTGCTTCGTCATCGAAGGACATGAAAGCTGTATTTGCGGGCGTCATGCGCTGCGCCGCATGTGTGCCTGCGCTTGTTTCTGCCGCAGTTGGATAGCTGTTGGGAGTCTGCGCAGGTGATCCGCTCTGCCCACCGCCACGTGGATTGCGGCGCTGTGCGGCCAGCAGCTGGTCGGCGATCGCGCGATTTTCTTGCATCAGACGCGCCGCTCGACGCTGTGACCACTCAACCCAGGCGCGTACCTGCTGGCGATACGGCTGAAGCGCCTCACTGCCATGCAAATGGGTGAATAGCTCGATCCAGCGCGGATCGTGAAGCAGCGCCGGCAGCAGCGACGGCCATGCGCCATCGGGATCGAAAAGATCGTCGGGATCGATGTTTTGCAGCATGCCGGCCAGGCCCAACGACCGCAGCGCTGCCTGAGCATCTTTTTGGCGCGATACGGCGATTGGATCAGTACCAGGTTGCTCAAGCGCGACCATCAGTGCGTTCAGCACGCGCTCCAGCATGGCCCAGTCGAGCACCGGATGATCCAGTCGCCCGACGACGTAGTAGGCCGCC
>JAFAYS010000857.1 GCA_019240175.1 Chloroflexota bacterium
AGCCTGCACCGAGCGTCGCGATCGCGATGACCGGCCCGCTGATGTCTAAGATACTTGCGAGCATCAGCGCACCAAGCCCCAGCAAGACGTAGCCCAGCGTTCGATTCCGATCCTGTAGCCCAAGCCGGGAGCTTGCGTGCTGCGCGCCGGCGATTGCCTGTTGGCCGAGCGATTGTT
The DNA here is from genome assembly GCA_019240175.1 of Chloroflexota bacterium. Lineage (GTDB taxonomy): Bacteria > Chloroflexota > Chloroflexia > Chloroflexales > Kallotenuaceae > LB3-1. The sequence goes on from JAFAYS010000857.1 coordinate 178, forward strand.
CACCAACTTTGGGCATCAGCAGCATGAGGATCAGATAGATCAGCAGGCCGCTGCCGTGAAGCAGCGCCAGGCCAATAAAGCCCAGCCGCACAAGTGTGACATCCCAGCCAAACGCTTCCGCGACGCCGCCAGCCACACCCGCGATCTTCTTATCCGTCATCGAACGTGTCAATTGTGTTCTCATTGGTTCTTCCTTGTATACTTGTTCAGTCATTGTTGTTTGTATCAACAGATTGTGGTTCGTATGACGAAGGGATGGCAAGGGATGTTGCACCCGGAGCTCCAACTAAAGTCGGATTGTGCGGCAGGTTTGTACGCACACCCGCGTGCGTGCTCGGGTCCTGGTGAGTCGCGGCTACTCCGACGTGTTGAGCACAATCGATAGCGTGTTGGAGCCGCTATTCACCACCGCCAGATCGACATCGCCGTCGTTGTCCAGATCCTCGGCAACGAGCGACCACGGCTCCTCGCCCACCGCCACGACCGACGTCTCAGCGAACTGGCCGTGCCCGTCGTTGGTGACGATCGAGAGCGAGTGCGACTCTTCGTTTGCCGTCGCGAGATCCAGGTCACCATCGGCGTCGAAATCGCCGGCGGTGACTGCATACGGCTCTTCGCCGACGCGCACCGTGTGGCTCACACGAAACGAGGCATCGCCCTGATTTGCCAGCAGCGAAAGACTGTTGTCGCCCTCATTGGCCACCGCCAGATCAAGATCGCGGTCCCCGTCGAAGTCACCGGCGATCAGTGACCACGGCTCTTCGCCAACCTCGACGCGTGAGCCACGGCTGAACGTACCGCCGTCGTTGCGCAGAATCACCACCTGGTGCGTTTCGTAGGTCGCCGCCGCCAGGTCGATGTCGCGGTCGCCGTCAAAATCGCCGTGAGTGATCGCATACGGATTGCCCTGGATGATCAGCGAATCGGCTATCGCAAACTCGCCCGCACCATTGTTGGACAAAATAGTTACCGCGCCGGTGGCAAGATAATTCGCGAAGCCAATATCGGGATCGCCGTCGGCGTCGAAGTCTGCGGCTGCCAGCATAAATGGGTAGCTCTCCGCCGCAAGGCTTAAACGCGCCCGCTCCGAAAACCGTCCGCTGCCATCGTTGGTCAATATCGAAAGATCGTCTGACTCGTGATTCGCCGCCGTCAGATCGGGATCGCCATCCCCATCCCAATCGGCGCTCGTGACGGCAATCGGCGCGGTGCCAACCTCAATCACCGCTGCTGGGAGGAAGCCGCCCTGGCCGTCATTCGTCAGCAGCGAGAGCGTGGTGCCGGTGCCGTCGCCATCGTTGGTCGCAACCAAATCGGAGTCGCCGTCGCGATCGAAGTCGCCAGCGATCACCGATGTTGGATGATCGCCAACCGCGATCGAAGCGGCGTGGGTGAAAGTAATACCGGAAGTTGTGCTTGGAGCACTGCCGGATGGGCTCGGCGCGGCGGTGAGTAGGGTTGGACTGGCAGGCGGCACAACGGTTGCCTGGCTGATTTGAGGTGCAGACGGTGCGGCAAGGTCACAGGCCGCGAGCAAGAGCGCGCTCAGCATGCAGATAAAGCATCGTCGTTTCTGCATGAGATGATCCTCCTTTGCGGTGCGTTCGGCTGGCGTTTCCGCAGGTACGGAAACACCGTCGAGCTAACGATCAAGAAGGGCGGTCATCGATTTCTGTCGGCGGGGCTGCACGGTATCGGTGATGCGAGGATAGCAGATCAGGGCAAGCATGACAATTACGACGCGACGATCATCTTCGCGCGCCGCGCATCCAGCGGATCGTCCACGCTTGCCGGCTGGCCTCCTGGAACCTCCATACAACCTTTCTGAAACTCTACCGATCACCGCTGAGCGCTACCATGAACATGCTCGTCTTTACTCATACAGTCTGGAGCGTAATGCATGGGCGTGCTCGCTGTCCTCGGCTTGCTCGGAGCGTGGATTATCTGGGGCGTGTGGCGTATCAGGCGGATCGTGAATCGGGCCGATCGTTGGGCCGAGCACCTCGTTGATACCATGCTTTGTCGTGCCTACGTGCCCCACAACCAGATCACACCGTGGTCTATGCGCGAGCTTCCAAGTCAGGCAACGGCGTTTTATCATCGTCGCGACTCGCAGAATTAGTTTGTGCCCCATCATCGCGCTGAGCGATCGCTCACCAGCGCTGATGTTCCCCTACAGCTCGGTCGAAAGCTTGAGCTGTGTATACGCCACGTCCTCCCGACTCTGATCATCTCCAACCAACTGTTAGCTTAGCACATGACAACTCAATATAATGTTGATTAACTTGATATACTTTATTAAGTACTGTATAATCACGCCGCATTCGTCTCAACTTGAGGCAGCGGTAGAACATCGAGCGCTAGGGCGGTCATTCTGCAAGCGATGAGCAACAATCCGCATCGGCATCAGGATTCCACAGGTGACGGATCGATCCCATTTGTCTCGGTGATGGCGGCAAACGCCGACCCAACCTTTCGCGCGCTTGTAAGCTACCTGGCGCGCCGTACCGGGCTGCCTATCACGATGCTGGAAGGTCTGCCCTGGTCAGAGCGCCAGGCGCTGCTTGAACGTGGCCTTGCCAGCGTCGGCGCGATCTGCGGCGCGACCTATGTGCGCCTGACGGATCAGCATGAGGCGGCGCTCCAGTTGCTGGCCGCGCCGGTCATGTTAGCGGCGCGCTACGAGGAGCAGCCGGTTTATTTCTCCGACATCGTGGTGCCGGCAGCCTCCCGTGCGCAAACCTTCGGCGACCTACGCGGCGGATGCCTCGCCTATAACGAGCCGCAGTCTTTCTCCGGATACCAGATCGTCCGCGCACATCTAGCAGCACACGGCGAAACCGGCGGCTTCTTCAGCCGCACCATCAAGGCCGGATCGCACCAGGCGGTACTACGGATGGTTGCCGCTGGCGCAGCCGATGCCGCTGCGATCGATAGCACAGTGCTAGAGCGCGAACTCGATCTTCAGCCTGAGCTGCCGGCGCAGATACGGACAATCGCCGCGCTCGGTCCCAGCCCGATCCCGCCACTCGTGGTCACACGGCAGCTGCCCGCCGCGCTGGCTCACACCCTACGTGCGACGCTGATCGACATGCATCGCGAGACAGAGGGCCGGACAATTTTGCAGGCCGGCATGCTCTCGCGTTTTGTGGCTGTGGAAGATGCCGACTATGACCCGATCCGGGCCCAGCTCCAACGGGCCAGCACCATCACGTTGAACGGTGCGTATTCGCAGGATTTGTAAGGGAGACACAGCGTGTTCACACAAACGAACCAACACACGCGCGCTGCACTGATATCCGGCGAGCCGCGCACACATGTCCGAGCACACCAGGAGGATCTCGTTGCGCTACGTTCTATGCAGGCAGAGCTCCATCGCGTGAGCGCGCTGGTGGGCAACGATGCGACCTCGCCCCAGACCACGCATGTCGCCGCCCCAGGCGGTCGCCAGCACCGGATCGT
>JAFAYS010001046.1 GCA_019240175.1 Chloroflexota bacterium
ACTAGGCAGTAGCGACACCTCATCTACGATCAATTCGCGATACGGCACTGCTGAAAACTCCCGAGAGCGCGGAGGTAGGGAGGGTCTGTAATGCAGCGGCAAGAAGACACCCGATCGCTTGGTGAGCTATTCAGCGAGCTTGCGAACGAAACCACAATGCTGGTCCGCCAGGAGATTCAGCTTGCCCGCACTGAGATGACTCAGAAGGCGACCCGAGCTGGAAAAGATGTGGGTATGATCGGTGCCGGCGGCGCGCTGGCATACGCCGGCCTGCTCGCGCTGATTGCCGCGCTCATCATTGGTCTGGGAGAACTCATTCCCCTGTGGCTTTCGGCGCTGATCGTCGGCCTGGTTGTCGTCGGAGTCGGCTACATGCTGATCCAGCGCGGCCTGACGGCGCTCAAGCAAATCGATCCGGTGCCACAGCAGACGATCCAGACGTTGCAGGAAGATAAGGAATGGGTGAAGGAGCAGCCATGATGAATCGCGATACTGATCCGCTAAATCGGAATGATGTCATTCGTGACAACGGAATTGCCGGAGATGCCGATAGCACCGACGAGACCGCCGAGATCCGCGCCAATATCGAGCAGACGCGGGCCGACATGAGCGAGACGATCGATGCGATCCAAGAGCGGCTCAATCCCCAGCATCTCAAGGAGCAGGCGAAGGAGCAAGTCCGAGAACAATTCGAAGAAGCGAAAGAGATGGTGCGTGAAGCGACCATCGGGAGGGTGGAGAATATGGTGCAACAAGCAAGTGATACCGTCAACGACGCGCGGTACACCATGATGGATACAATCCGCGAAAACCCGATTCCGGCGGCGCTGGTCGGGCTTGGCCTGGGCTGGCTGTTTATGAATCGCAGCACTCGCACGCCGGTGCGCTACAGCGGACGCGGCAGCGTGCGCGGCCAGCAGGTCAACACCAATCGCGGCTACTACGACGATCGCGGCTACTACGATAACCGTGGCTACTACGACAATCAGCAGCGCGGCTATGTCTACAACGACCGCGGCTACGACTATGCGCAGCAGCGCGCCTACGACGATCGCGGTATGATGCAGCAAGGTCGCGAGATGGCGAGCAATACTATCGATCGTGCGCAAAATACGGCTGGCAACATCGCCAGCAGTGTTGGCGATACCGCCAGCAATCTTGCCAGCAGTGTCAGCGATACTGCCAGCAACATCGCCAGCAATGTCAGCGACACGGCGAGTAACTTCGCCAGCAACGTCAGCGATACCGCCAGCCACTTGACGGATCGGGCGCAGTACCAGGCGCAGCGCGTGGAAGATCGCTTCCAGGACACGTTGCAGACCAACCCGCTGGCGATCGGCGCGATTGCGCTGGCGCTGGGCACGGCGGTTGGCCTGGCGCTGCCACAGACCGAGCGCGAGAACCAGTGGATGGGCGAGGCGCGCGACACCTTGATCGACCGGGCGCAGGAGATGGCGCAGGACACGGTCGAGAAGGTGCAGGAGGTGGCGTCGAACGTCACCGGCGAAGTGACCCAGAACGTCAAGGAGCAGGCGCGCGAGCATGGCCTGACCTAATCTGCCCGTAAAAATCAGAAGTCTGCGCGCCGCTGTGTTATATAGCGGCGCGTTTCGTTAATCGCCACTGGCACACAACTTGCGACGTGGCGAGTTCCGTTCGCGCAGGTTGTTCAACAGCGACCCTGCGCAAGACAAGAGCGGAGAAGGAGAGAAACATGGCAAAGCTGGTAGTAGGACTTTTCGACGCGCTGAACGATGCGCAGAGCGCCTTGCAGGATCTGCGGCAGGCTGGCTTCGGCGACAACATCACGTTTGTCCAGGGTCACGAGAGCGGATTGCAGGAGCGCTTGGTGAGTGCCGGCATTCCCCAGCAGGACGCGACAATCTACGCCGATGGCGTCCACAGCGGCGGCGGGCTGCTGCTGCTTCAGGCGCTCAGCAATCGTCAGGCGAGCCAGGCAGCGGATATTCTGGATCGCTACAATGTGGTCGACATCACCAACAGGGCTGCCGGCTATAACCATGAGCTGACCACCCGCGATAAACACCGCACTGGTATGTCCAATCTGTACAAGGGCGGCGAAACCAAGATTCCGATCATCGAAGAAGAGCTGCGTATCGGCAAGCGTGAGGTTGAACAGGGCGGCGTCCGCGTCAATACGCGTGTCGAGGAAGTGCCCGTCAACGAGCAGGTCACGCTGCGCGAGGAGACCGTCGACGTGCATCGCAAGCCAGTCGATCGGCCCGTCTCCGAGGCGGATCTGGCCAACTTGCAGCAGGGCTCGTTCGAGGTACGTGAGCGCGCCGAAGAGGCCGTTGTCGATAAGCTGGCGCGTGTGGTCGAAGAAGTTCACGTCAAGAAGAACGTGCAGGAGCGCACCGAGAATATTCAGGATACCGTGCGCCGCACCGACGTCGATGTGGATCAGCTCGGCACCCAGGAGCGCAGCGTCGGCTACACCGGCTCAGGAACGACCAGCACGTCCTCAGATGAAGGCTTTATCGAGCGCGGCGCGTCGAAGCTGGGCAACGCGGCGGAGCGAGCCACCGGCAGCGATCTCGATAACGACGGCGACGTTGGGCGGCGCGATCCACGCAACAACTACTAATCGCCCACAAACAAGAGAAAGTCGCGAACCAGGAGTTAGTAGCTCCTGGTTCTGCTTATTTCAGCCTTAATCTTACGACAATGAGAGGATTGATTGACGCGGTAGGGCGGCAAACCAGCTTTGCTAGAACGGCAACGTAGAATCGAGCGGCAAGCACACGGTGAACGTGCTACCCTCACCCTCGGTACTCGTCACGGTAACGCTGCCGCTGTGCAGCTCGACGATTTCTTTGACCACGTATAAGCCGATACCCAGGCCGCTCACGTTCTCCTGATCCACATTGTCGGCGCGATAAAAGCGATTGAAGAGCTGGGGCACCGCCGTCTGCGGAATGCCGATGCCTCGATCGCGCACTTCGATCAGCGCCTCCGCCTGCTCCTGCCGGATCGCCACGGCAATCGACACATCCGGGTGACTATATTTCAAGGCATTTTGGATCAGGTTCTGGAACACCTGGCGCAGCCGCAGCTCGTCGCCCTGGATGATCAGCGGCTGGATCGGGCAGAGCAGCTCGATCTGACGCCCGGCCAGCGTCGATTGAACCTCATCCACCACCTGGTTGACCAGCGCGCAGAGATCGATCGGCACCTGCTCAACCGCCAGCTGGCCGGTCTCGATGCGCGAAATGTCGAGCAATGAGGCGATCATTTTATTGAGCCGCTGCGCCTGCTCCGCGATCGTCCGCAGTGCGCGCTCATCGCGCTCATTCAGCGAGTGCTCTTTGCCGGTGCGGCGCTGGAACAGCTCGATATGGCCCATAATCGAGGTGAGCGGCGTTTTTAGCTCGTGCGCGGCCAGCGACAAAAACTGATTGCGCAGATCGAGCGCCTCCTCGGCCTTTTTGCGCGCCTGCTGCAGCTCTCGCTCGTACTGTCGGCGATCCCTGGCGCTAAGCACGATGGTTCGGTTGAGCAGCGGATTGCCCGCAGGATCGCGCTGCTGCACGGTGTTGAGCAAGATCGGCATGCGGCGACGGTCGCGGCAAAACACATCGAAGGAAATCTCGTTGGCGAAGCCTTGCATATCCAGCAGCGGGGCGTAGTGCGTCTCGTAAAAGATCTGCCCGCCGATCGTCAGCACGTCTTGCAAGCGCTTGACCGCCAGTAGCTCCTCGCGCGAGTAGCCAGTCCAATCGAGAAAGGTTTGATTGACCTTGATGAAGGTGCCGTCGGGAAGCGTGGAGATATAGCCGCAGGGCGCGTGCTCATACAAGTCCTCAAGACTCTCCTCCAAGCGCCGCTCGTCAGGCGCACCGTTTGTCTCCCCGTTCCCTGTCATCCCGCCTCTATACAAAGGTCTTCATCGCAGCGATCGTCTCCTGGGGAGCGCTGAGATTTGGGCAGTGCCCGCTTGCTTTGAGCAAGACGAAGCTGCTCTCGGCTAATGTTTGGTGCAAGTAGCGCCCAACCGACTCAGGCGCGATCACGTCGTTTGAGCATTGCAGGATCAGCGCGGGAGTCTTGAGCTTCGGCAGATCCGCCCGGTTGTCGGACAAGAACGTAGCACGCGCAAATTGTCTGGCGATTCCAGGATGTGTGCGGCAAAAGCTGTTGGTTAGCTCCTGGCCAAGCTCGGGCCGATCCCCGTTGCCCATGATCACCGGTGCCATCATGCTGGACCAGCCGAGATAATTGTGCTCCAGCGACTCCAACAACTCGTCGATGTCTTCGCGCTCAAAGCCGCCCACATACTCGCCGTCGTTGATGTAGCAGGGCGACGGGCCCACCAGCACCAGCTTGTCGAAGCGCTCCGGCTCTTTGATCGCCGCCAGCACGCCGATCATCGCCGAGACCGAGTGGCCGACAAAGACCACGTTCGTCAGATCCAGCTCGTGGCAGATCGCTAGCACATCGTCGGCGTACCCATCGAGCGTGCTGTATTTTGCTGGATCGTACGCCGACAGATCGGACTGCCCGGCACCAATATGATCGAACAAAATAAGCTGGTACTGATCCGCGAACGCTGGCGCGACAAAGCGCCACATATTTTGATCGCAGCCAAAGCCGTGGGCAAACAGCATCGGCTGTGAGCCCTGGCCGGCAATCTTCACGTTGTGTTGCTTCAGTACAGACATCGGCTGCTCCAAAACCCTACCCCTGAGTATTATACGAGCATGTCAAAGCAGATGGTAACAGCTTTTCTTGCGTTTCCCTCCCTGATATAGCACCCTGATGCTATCATGAAGGCACGCAACATAGCTTCGGAGGATGGATGTGAACAGCCTGATCGAAGAAGAGCTGCCTGGCAACCAAGACCTGCGTGACCAGCTGATGAACATGATCTCCGACGGGGATTTAGCCTACAAGCTGCCTGGCGCTAACCCAACGCTCGGCGAATTGTGCGAGGAGCTGGGCTATATCCAGCAGGCGTACACTCATTCCTTCAAAACGTTGAAGCTGGATTGGGCATATCGCGACTCGCAGCCGGAGGCGGCCAACAGTGTAGCCAGTCTCGATGCCTGGTTCAAAAAGCTTGACGCAGAGCTGATCGCGGCGCTGAGCGAGTTGTCCGAGGCTGACATTCACAACCAGCAGATCGACCGTGGGCACGGGTTTATCGCCTCGCCGCAGGTGCAGTTCCAAATCTTCCGCGAGGCGCTGCTGGTCTTCTACGCCAAAGCTAGCGTGTACCTGAAAGCGCTGGAAAAACCATATCCGGAGCAGTGGCAAGCCTGGGTTGGATAGCTGAAGATCGTAGGAGGCAAGCGCGGACCAAGGGTAAGTTTCTCCTTAGTCCGCGCTTTATTCTAGCTGTAGGTGTAGAAGCCGCGTCCCGATTTCTTACCAAGCAGCCCGGCGTTGACCATCTTGCGCAGCAGCGGGCACGGGCGGTACTTCGGATCGCCGAGGCCGGTGTGCAGCACCTCCATGATCGCCAGACACGTATCCAGGCCGATAAAGTCCGCTAGCTGCAGCGGTC
>JAFAYS010001084.1 GCA_019240175.1 Chloroflexota bacterium
GACCGGCTTTAGTTCGCCCAGCGCCCAGATGGATGTTCGTGAGGGCGGCACATCGCTGGTGTGTATGCGTGCGTCGCAAGAATACGGCGGTCAAGACTACTACAGCACGTGGCATTATCAGCGCGTTGTGCCGCTGGAGCGGATCGACTACATCCACAATCTGGCCGACCAGGACGGCAACCGGGTCGATCCGGCCCAGATCGGCATGCCGCCGGATTTTCCACAGGATCAGCTGCATACCGTCACCTTTAAAGCTGTGGATGACCGCAAGACCGGGCTGACGATTACCGAGCACAACTGGACCGTCGGTCAAATGATGGAGATGTCCAAGCTGGGCTTAGAACAATGCCTCGATAAGATGGCAGCTATCTTTGCCAAATAACGAGCATGTGCAGTGAACTTGTGAAAGGAAACGAGATGACGAATACTCCGGCGCAGAGCGGTTACGCGACGGTCAATGGCCTCAAGATGTACTACGAGATTCGTGGCGAGGGCGGTCAGCCGCTGCTGCTGCTGCACGGGGCCTACATGTCGATCGACGCCCTCGGCAACCTCATACCTCCGCTGGCGGCGACGCGGCAGGTGATCGCTGTCGAGCTGCAAGGCCACGGTCGCACCGCCGATATCGATCGTCCGATCCGGTATGAGAGCATGGCCGACGACGTGGCTGCGCTGTTGGCTGAGCTTGGCGTCGCGAGCGTCGATATCTTCGGTTATAGCATGGGTGGCGGCGTGGCGCTACAGGTCGCGATCCGGCACCCGCAGCTGGTGCGCAAGTTGATCGTGGCGTCGGCGGCCTACAAAAGCTCAGCCTTGTACCCCGAGCTGCAGGCCATGTTCGACACGATGACGCTTGATATGTTTGCTGGCACGCCCATGGAATCCGAGTACCAGCGTCTCGCGCCTAATCCCGAGTATTTCCCGACCTTTGTCGATAAGATGATCGATCTGGATAAACAAAGCTTCGAGTGGCCCGCCGAGGACATTCAGGCGATCAAGGCTCCAACTATGCTCATCGTCGGCGACGCCGATATTGTGCAGCCCGACCATGCGCTAGAGATGTTTCGTCTGCTCGGCGGCGGCGTGTGCGGCGACGTGCACGGCCTGCCTCAGGCGCGGCTGGCGGTGCTGCCCGGCTCGACGCATGTCATGGTGATCGATCAGACCGAGCTGCTGCTGGCGATGATTCCGCCGTTTCTTGACGCGCCGCCACCAGAGGCTGAGGCTGCCTAGTTTATTCACATGCTGGAATAAAGCTCACCAGAGGCCCGTACCGCAATCATGTTGTAGCGCGGGCCTCCGTGTTACCAGTTGACGTAATCAACCGCGTTGTCGTCCAGCTCGTCCTGATCGTGGGCATAGCGCATGGTGGTCTTGGGATCGCTGTGCCGGGCCGCTGCCTGGACCTTGCTGAGCGGCGCGCCGCCCTTCAGGGCCAGGGTTACGAAGGAGTGACGCAGCCCGTGCGGCGTGACCTTGGTCCGGCGCGCATACTCGGCGGTGTTGGTCTTGCCCGCCGCATCCATGTCGGAGTCGCCGCCCTGCTCAAGCTTGAGGTGCAGCTTGGCCTGTGTGAAGCGCGTTTGAAGGATGTATTTCAGCCCATCGTAGGTCAAGGGGCCATGAATCGCATAGCGGCGGGGCGCGTCCGGCTGCTCGGGATCGCGGCCTTTGTGGCGCAGGCGACGAAACACCGCGCCGCTGTCGATCTGCTCTTCGCGCAGCGCCTTGAGGTAGCGATCGAGGACTTGCCAGGTGCGCGGCTTGAGCTTGACGCGATCGCGCTGGTTGCCTTTGCCGGTGATCCACACCACGCGATGTCCGTCCATCTCGGCCAGATCGCCGAAGGTAATGCCGAGCACCTCGCTTGAGCGCAGGCCGGTCGAGAGCATCAGCACCATGAGAGCATGATCGCGCAGGTCGCGCAGCGTCGGCCCTTTGCACTCTTCTTCCAGCGTGCGCGCCTCCTGGCGGCTCAAGTAGATCGTGTTGCTGCGCTGGCTGACCTTGGGCTTCTTAATCTCCTCCATCGGATTGAGCGCGATCGCATGGTAGCGCAGCAGCCGGCTGTAGAGCAGACGCAGCGGCGTGAGGCGGCGGCTGATCGTGGCCGGCTTAAGGCCTTTGCTCAGGTGCCGAATATACGCGCTAATATCGGCCTCGCTGACCTGCTGAATTCGGCTGAGGGCGCTCTGGATCTCGGACACAAGCGTCGATGGTCGCTGGAGCAGCTCGGGATCGTCGGGGAGCGTGACGTTGTGGCCGAGATAGACCAGGAAATCTTGCAGGTCGCTGCGATAGGCGCGCCGCGTCTGCTCGGACCGGCCACGCAGAATAACCTCGGCCAGCACATCGGCGAGCGTGCGCTGCGGCATCACGGGGCGGCTGAGCGGCTGCGTCGGCTCGATGATGATCTCGCTTACAGCTGGCTCAACGCGGGCCAGATTCGCATCCGAGGTGTCGGGCTCCACTGTCATCGTCTTGATCCTTTGTGCCTGCGGTTCCGCTCTGCCGGGGAACTGAAAGCTCGCAATGCTTTGATTCTACCTCAAAGTGTGAGATTCTCCTACCCACAGGTTGCGCTGCTCCCTGGACCTTGATTGACGCTACCGCTTCCACCGCAACAACATATCACACCTCCTGTATGGGTCAAGCTACCGAGCGGCTGGGACGGGAATTTCGGCAGCAGTGACTGCTTGATCCTGTGCAGCCACTGCTTTGCCCCGCGAACCTCAAGTGTCATCGCAATATCTGGCGCAGATGCAGGTTGTTCAGAGTCTGATGCCCGCTCAGAACAGAACAGGCAGGCGAGCAAACCCGCGCAAGAATTGTTTGCCCCACTGTAGCTCCTCGACCGGCACGGCTAGCCGGAGTTCCGGGAAGCGCTGGAAGAGCATGGTAAACGCGATCTGCCCTTCCAGGCGCGCCAATGGTGCCCCGAGACATACATGGATTCCCTTACCGAACGCCACATTCTGGTATGCATTCGGGCGCGTGATATCGAAGACGTCGGGATGCGCGAACTGATTGGGATCGCGATTGGCTGCGGCGAGGCTGACCGTGAGGTGGGCTCCGGCAGGAACCTCGGTTCCGCGCAGGTCAAGATCCTGGGTCGCGAAGCGGCGGCTGATGAAGTCGATCGGCCCCCAGTACCGCAGGGTTTCTTCGACCAGCCCCTTGGCCAAGCCGGGATCTGCCTTGAACGTCGCCAGCTGATCGGGATGGCTCAACAGCGCGACGACGCCGTTGCCGATCAGGTTAACGGTCGTGACATGGCCGGCGAGGAATAACAGGAAGACCATCGAGAGGATTTCCTCTTCCGTCAGTTGATCGCCGTCATCGTCAGGGTGGACCAGGCGGCTGATCATATCGTCGGACGGCTGCCGGCGCTTGCGCTCGAACAGATCCCGCAGGTACGCGATGAACGCCTGTAGCCCGGCGCGCGTTTCCTCGTCGAGATCCTGCCCTCGGCGACGATCAACGCGCAGCAGATGTTCAGTCCAGCCACGAATCGTGTCGCGATCTTGTCGCGGGATGCCGAGGAGGTCGCTGATGACGGTGACCGGCATAGGATACGCAAATGCTTGGATCAGGTCCATCTGCCGGTTGGGTGTGGCCTCGCCACGCTCGGCGGCGGCGCGCTCAGCCTGGTCCAACGCGTCGCTCACGATCTGCTCGATATTTCCACGCAACGCCTCCATCGCCCGCCCGGTGAAGCTCGGCTGTACCAGTTTCCGCAGCCGGGTATGATCCGGCGGGTCGCTGGACAGGAGGCTCCGAGAAAGCAGCCGCAATTCCTCCGACGGCTGCGGCAGATGCTGGCGTTGCTCCGGCGTCAGCGCCGTGTGAGGATCGACGGCGAAGCGCTGGTCCATCAGCGTGGCAACCACCGCATCGTAATGGGAGACGAAGAACGTCTCGCTGCGACCAAAAAAGCCGCGCTGTGGCTCGGTGTCGCCATTGGCTGTGTCGCTTGTGAAGGTGACCCGTGACACCGGCCCTTGCTCGCGTAAGGCGGCGTACTGATCATAGGCCGTCGCCATGAAATGCGGATCGGTGATATTCAATGCGGTCGGCTGGCTCAGGTCTCCCTTGTCCTTGAGCGCGGGCGCTTCGTTGGCGTGCTCATTGATCGCATCATGCTGCGCATCGCCAGGATTGCTGCTGTCCAGCTGAGATGACTGCGTCATATTGTTTGTCCTTTCATTTCCTTGTAGATTATGACCTAGGCTATATAATCTACAAGATAGATTATAGCCCAGGCAATATTCGTCTGCAAGCGGAGCTGTGTTATCATGCATCCCAACAGTCGAGGCACAAGGAGCACGCATTGACAATTGAGGAAGGGCGAGCGGCGACAGACAGCACGCCGGCGTTCGATGCGCTGGAAGCGCAGTTGTGGGAGCGGTTTGCCACGTTCATCCCGGTCTATCGGCGCTGGGTCAGCGCCCGCCTCAAAGAGTACGGGATTGGCTATGCGTGGATGCGTGCGCTTGGCGTGCTATACGGCAGTGACGGGCCGATGATCATGAGTAGTCTGGGTGCCGAGCTCGGCGTCACACCCCGGAATGTGACCAAACTTGTCGATGAGCTGGTCGCGGCGGGATATGTTCGTCGCGAGCCGCACCCCTCCGATCGGCGTGCGATCTTGATTGCGTTGACGGACGCGGGCCGAGCAAAGATCGCGCAGGGACGTGCCGACTATGTGGCGGCAACCACCAAACTGTTCGCCGCTCTTTCTCCTGACGACCAGGGCGAACTCATGCGTTTGATGGACCTGCTAGCCGCGCAGCTTGAAGTGCAGAACAACGAACGACGCTGAGGGTGCCGTGGTGAAGCCACTCTGACTCTCGCAACATCATCGCGTGCCGCTACCGCCGACACTCCGCCCGCTCACCACAACGAACCACAACTCGCGCAGCACCATCCTTGCGCGCGCCCCAACGATCTTTCTGCTCGGCAATGGCGGCAGACATCATGCATGCAACCTGTGGCATATTGAAGGCACGAGAAGGAGCAATGATGCGCGCTTTGATGTACGAAGGACCGTGGCAGATGCCGCTGCGGGAGCTGCCGGAGCCAAGCCCAGGGCCCGGCGAGGTCGTCGTCGCCGTGCAGGCTGCCGGCATTTGCGGCTCAGATGTCCATGGCTTTACCGGCTCGACCGGTCGACGTACGCCCGGCATCGTGATGGGCCACGAGTTTAGTGGCACGGTCGCCGCGCTTGGTGCGAACGTCGCAAGCTGGGCGGTCGGGGATCGGGTTGTCGTGCAGCCGCTCCATCGCTGCGGCAGCTGCGCGATGTGCCGCAGCGGACGCGGCAACATTTGCCAGAACCGCACCTTGATCGGCATGCATGTGCATGGCGCGTATGCCGAGGCCGTCAACGTCCCACAGGCGCAGCTGTATCGCCTGCCTGACGATCTTAGCTACGAGCACGGAGCCTGGGCCGAGCCGCTGTCGGTCGCCCTACACGCGGTCGCCATCACGCCGCTCAACCTGCTGGATACCGTAGTGGTAGTCGGTGCGGGCCCGATTGGCCTGCTGACTTTGCAAGTCGCACGACGGCGCGGCGCAGGCACAATCATCGTCACCGATCGCAACGCCCACCGCTTGGAAGTGGCGCGTCAGCTGGGCGCGGATCTCGTCGTGAATATCGCCGACGATGATCCGATTCAGCGCGTGCAGCAGGCCACCGATGGGCTCGGCGCGGATGTGACCTTTGAGGCGGTCGGGATCACGCCGACCGTGCAGCAGGCGCTGGCGGTCACACGGGTTGGCGGCACGATCACCTGGATCGGCAACTCCGCGCCCGAGGTTACGCTCAACATGCAGCAGGTCGTCACGCGCGAGATCACGATTCGCGGAACCTACGGCTTTGATCGCGAGTTTGGCCAGGCGATCGATCTTCTGCGCTCCCAGCAGATCAGCGTGACACCGCTGATCGAAGGGATTGCGCCGCTGGCTGAGGGGCCACAGATCTTCCAGCAGCTCGCGGATGGGACGCTGGAAAGTATCAAGGTGATCTTACAGCCATGAGCCGGCGCATTGGCACAGCGATATTGGGTCCAGGCAAGGTGGCGCAGACGCACGCGCAGATCCTGGCGAGCTTACCGCAGTCTAAACTGGTTGCGGTGTGCGGGCGGGATCATGCGCGCACCGAGGCTTTTGCCGCGCCCTACGGCGTGGCCGCCTTTACTGATCTGCACGCCATGCTAGCGCAGCCCGAGGTAGAGATGGTCGTCGTGTGTACGCCGCACCCGCAGCATGCCGAGCAGGCGATCCTGGCGGCGGAGGCGGGCGTGCATGTGCTGATCGAAAAGCCGCTGGCGCTCACCGTGGCCGCGTGCGACGAGATGATCGCCGCTGCCCAGCGTGCGGGCGTCAAGCTGGGCGTGATCAGCCAGCGCCGTTTGTATCCGGCGGTGCAGCGTGTGCGCGCCGCGATCGATGGGGGCAAGATCGGACAGCCGATCCTGGGCACGCTCACCCTGCTGGGCTGGCGCAGCGCCGAGTACTATGCCATGGATGCGTGGCGCGGCAGCTGGCAGGGCGAGGGCGGCGGCGTGCTGGTCAATCAGGCCGTGCATCAGCTTGATCTGTTTCAATGGTTGATGGGACCGATCGTCGAGGTTTCCGGCTACGTGGCTAATTTCAACCATCCGACGATCGAGGTGGAAGATACGGCGGTGGCGGTGGTGCGCTTCAGCAGTGGCGCGCTCGGAGCGATCGTGACCAGCAACAGCCAGAATCCGGGCTTGTACGGCCATGTGCATGTGCATGGATCGAACGGTGCTACGGTTGGCGTACAAACCGACGGCGGTTCGATGTTTATCTCCGGTGTGACGACCACCGTCGAGCCTGCGTTCAACGACCTGTGGACCGTCGCCGGGGAAGCGGAGCAGCTGGCAGACTGGCAGGCGCAGGATCGTCAGCTGGTACACGAGATCGATCCGATGTCGTATTACCATCGACTCCAGATCGACGATTTTCTCCAGGCGATCCTGGACGATCGTCCGCCGCTGATTCCGGGCGACGAGGGCCGCAAGGCCGTGGAGCTGTTCGAGGCGATCTACCGATCTCACCGTGAGCAGCGCCCAATGCGCGTGCCGCTGGGTAAGCCTGATTAACGTGTTGCTTCGGCGACCGGCGCGGGCTGGTGCTTCAAGAAGCGCACGAGCAGCGGCAGGAGCGCTTTGGCACTCGCCATGTGATCCTGGCCGGCCAGCCGAATAAACGAGGCACCGGGAATGACGTTGGTTAATTGTTTTGCAACGTCGTGGATACCAGCTGGGCTTTTTTCGCCAACGATCACCTGTACCGGCACAGTAACATGCGCGGCACGCTCAAGCGGTGGCAGATCGCGGGTCAGGGCAATGTCGTAGGCCAGCGTTGGCGCAAGCGCGACCATGGTTTTCCAGCCGGGCATGAGCCGCATAAGATACACAAATGCTTTCGGCATGCCAATGCCTTTGAGAAAGGTGGTCATGGCCTGGGCATGTTTGCCGGCCTGGAGCAGGTTATGAACCTGTTGGCTCAGCTGGCTGTACTGCGCTTTTTCGTCCTCGTCGTGGACGTAGGAGGCGTCATACATCACGACTTTGTCGACGCGATCGCCGAGCCGGAGGGCGGCTTCAAGGGCCAGCACAGCGCCGGAGGAATGCCCGTACACATTTGCCTTACCGCCGGCGGCGTCAATTAATGCCGCAATATCTTCAACTTCGCGCTCGATAGCATACGGTTGCGTGTCGGTGCTGTTGCCACGTCCACGGCGATCGTAGTTGTAGACGGTAAATTCCTTGGCGAAGACCTTGGCATCTTGCACAACCGGCAGAAACGAGCGAAAACAGCTCGCTCCGGTGATATAGATCAGCGCTGGACCGCTTCCGTAGACGTCATAGGCCAGGGTGGTGCCGTCTTTTGATCGGATGGTTTGCATGGGTTCTCTCCGATTGTACAGCTTGTAGTGTACAGATAGCACCACGATGTGACAGGTACGGTCTCGGACACGTCGCGACGATCGACGCGCCCTACGCCAGTGAACTGATGTGTGCTCAGCAGGATCGATCGTGAGAACGATCTCCCTGGTGTATCAAGCGGCGTGGGCGCAGGTCCGCGCGTGGGCGTGGATTAACGCGGACCTGCTTTTGATGAGCTAGCCCGCGCTGTTCTGCACCGCAAACTCGGCGTGCAGCTCAGCCGTCACGTCGCCGCCGATCCACACGTCGAACGTCGCCGCGTCGATCACCCAGGTGCGCTCTAGCGGGTGCCAGTAGTGCAGCTCGTCGGGGCCGAGCGTAAACTCGACTGTGCGCGTCTCGCCCGCTTGGAGCGTTACCCGTCGGAAGCCTTTCAGCTCGCGCACGGGCCGGGCCGCGCGTCCGTGTCGCTGCCGGATGTAGAGCTGGACGACCTCGTCGCCGGGCCGCGCGCCGGTGTTCCGCACCTCGACCGCGACAGTCAACGTTTCGCCAGCCTCGATCCGATCCCGATCCAGTCGCAGGCCCTCGTAGGCGAAGGTGGTGTAGCTCAGACCATGCCCGAAGGGGAAGAGCGGGGTGCTGTGCTCATCCCAGTAGCGCCGGTCCTGTCGCTCCGGCTCGTGGGACGTCGTGTGCGCATAGATCAGCGGGATGTGCCCACCCGTGCGCGGCCAGGTGAACGGCAGCTTGCCGCCCGGCACCGCGTCGCCGAAGAGCAGATTCGCCACGGCGGTGCCGCCCTGTGTGCCCGGATACCAGATGTCGAGGATTGCCGGTACGTTCGCGGCGGCCCAGCGCAGATCCAGCGGACGACCGTTCAGCACCAGCACAACAACCGGCGTGCCGGTATCTACAACCGCTTGCAGCAGCTCTAGCTGGCGGCCCGGCAGATCCAGCGAGGAGCGCGAGGCCGCCTCGCCGATCATGTTCTGCCACTCGCCCACGACCACCACGGCGACATCCGCTGCGCGCGCGACGTCGGCAGCCCGTTGCAGCTCCGCCGCGTCGTCGAAGTCCGCCGGGTCTTCCGGTGCGTTGCCGCCAAACATGTCGAACATCGAGGGAAAGGCCCGCTGCGCTGGCCGGATGCCGGGCGCGTACGTGACGGTCGCGCGATCACCGATCTTAGCGCGGATGCCTGCGAGCACCGTTACCGTTTCTGCGAGATCGAACTCGAAGCACCACGGCCCGAGCGTGTCGCGCTGCGAGTCCGCCAGCGGACCGATAACTGCCAGCGTGCCGAGCGAATCGCGATCGAGCGGTAGCAGGTTGTTCTCGTTGCGCAGTAGCACCGCCGAGCGCTCGGCGGCCCGGCGCGCGACCTCGCGGTGCGCGGGATCGTTCAACACCGTCTGCGCATGCTCCTCGTCGACGAACGGCTCGTCAAAGAGACGGAGGCGCAGCTTGGCCTCCAACACGCGCCGGACGCTGGCATCGAGCGCCGTCTCGGCGACCCGCCCGTCAGCCACCGCCGCCGGCAGATGGGCATAGGCCGCATCGGCGATCGCCATCTCCATATCGCAGCCGGCGTTCAGCCCGAAGACTCCCGCCTCGGCCAGATCCTGCGCGAACCCGTGTGTCTGTAGGCTGCGGACGGCGTTGGCGTCGGAGACGACCCAGCCGGTAAAGCCCCAGGTCTGCCGCAGCACCTCGTCGAGCAGCCAGCGATTGCCGGTCGCCGGCACGCCGTTGAGCGGCATGTAGGCGGTCATCACGTTGCCCGCACCGGCGTCCAGCGCCGCTTTGAAGGGCGGCAAGTACACGTTCCACAGCTCGTAGTCGGAAAGATTGGCCTCGTCGTAGTCGCGACCACCGAGCGCGGCCCCGTAGCCGGCGAAATGCTTGGGCCCGGCGATCACGCGCTCCGGTGTGCCGAGGCCTGCGCCCTGGAAGCCACGCACCTGCGCGGCGGCGATCGCCGCACCAAGATACGGATCTTCGCCGGCACCCTCGATAATCCGGCCCCAGCGTGGGTCGCGGCTGATGTCGACCATCGGCGCGAAGGTCCAGTGGATGCCGACAGCGCGCGCTTCCCGTGCGGCGACCGCCTGTCCCTGCTCGACGGTTTCCGGGTCCCACGAGGCCGCCATCGCGATCGGCACCGGCAGGATCGTGCGGAAGCCGTGGATCACATCAAACCCAAAGATCACAGGGATGTTATGCCGGTTGCCTTCAAGGGCCAGCCGCTGTAGGCGGTTGATCTCGGCTGGCTCGCGCACAAAAAGCAGCGATCCTGCCGCGCCACGCGCCAGAGCCTCCTCGACATGCTGGGGCTGGTTGGACATCGGCAGCTCGGCGGCGGCACCTGGCGGTATATCGCGCATGAAGCCGAAGTAGAAGAACTGGGTCAGCTGGCCTGCCTTCTCCTCGACCGACATCTGGCTGAGGAGCACGTCAATGTGCTCGCGGATCGCGTTCGGGTCGTTCATCAGGACTCCTTCCCATGCACGGCGTTGGCTGTGGCCCGCGCATGTGTCGCTGCAACCGTTGTGATCGAGGTTATACCACGGATTGGCGTGTGTGGCGTTGCAATCCCTCAAACAGTGCGTCAAGACCAGCGCTGTCATGCGCTACAAGCCTTTGTTCGGCGGCAGCCGTTCACTGGTCGTGTAGATGGCTATTCACTGCCGGTGGAGCGCTCGCCATCACTCAGGTTTGGCGGTCAGATCCTTGTCTTCCATTTCCCACGCGTGATCGAGTGCGTGAAAGGCGGTGTGCCGGATCAGATAGCGCAGCGGCCACTTGCCGGCCATTTTTCCCTGCGCGTTGTAGTCCCGGATGGCGTGGCAATAGGCATCGCGATGTGTGTTCAGCCCTTCGCTCGTCAGCAGCGCATCGTCGGGCGTCTGCACGCCAAGCCCCTTCGCCCAGTCCCGCTCGTTAGCAAAGATATGACGGGCAATCTGGTCGCGATCGCGCCCGCCCCCGCGCGGCCCTTTCCGCAGCTCAGCCGACACGCGGTCATGCACCTCGTCGAAAAACGTCCAGCACGCCCGCAGCAGTGCCAGCTCACGCTCCAAGGCGTCGTCCGACATGCGTTGCTGGTCGATGCTCGAAAACGCGAACGAGATCCCCCAGAAGTCGGTTGAGCCAGTGCCTGGATAGCGCTCGACCATGTCGATGTCGGTGATGCTCGCAAACGCGGCCTCCATCCCAGCCAGCTTCGCCACCGGTGCGTAGCGTGGAACGTAGGCGCGTAAGCGTGTGAGCGCGGCCTCATCCGTGGTTGCTCCGCGCGCGAGACCGGGCCAGTCCGGTGCCACCGCCACCACTTTCTTGCCCTTCGGTCCGATTTCCAGTGTCACCCGCATATTGCTCGTCATGGCTTCTCCTATCACCGTCGTGGACGTGAGGTCGTGTCAGTCTATCACAGGTTGCGGGTTTGGCGATGTGTCATGCAGCGTTCTCAATGATGCGAAGGAATTGATGGGCAGCCGCCGATGCGGCCAACGTGAAGCCCGGCGCGACCGTCGTGGTCGTCGGTGATGGTGCGGTTGGTTTGCTCGGCGTGCTCTCGGCCAGGCAGATGGGCGCAGAGCGAATCATCGCGATGAGCAGGCACGCCATGCGACAGCGGCTTGCCCGCGAGTTCGGCGCGACCGACATCGTGACCGAGCGCGGCGACGAGGGCACCACGCGGATCATGGACTTGACCAATGGTATCGGTGTTGGAGTGTGTTGGCACGAAAGAGGCAATGCTACAGGCTATTCGCTCTACGCGCCCCGGCGGCTACGTCTCGTACGTCGGTGTGCCGCACGGCGTCGATCAGCGGCGAGGATCTGTTCTTCGCGCATGTGCATCTTCACGGCGGTCCAACCCTGGTGCGCCGCTACCTGCCCGCGCTGATCGACCTGATCTGGAAGCGGACGATCGATCCCGGCAAGGTCTTCGATCTCACCCTGCCACTGGATCAGGTGGCTGAGGGCTACCGCGCGATGGACGAGCGCCGCGCGATCAAGGCGCTGCTGCTGCCGTAAATCCAAAGCTTTCAGGCGAGCTGACCTTGGCGGGATATTGTGAGTTGTTTACGCGTGGGAGTTGCTGTGCGATCCGCACAATAGAGCGCGAGTGCAGTCGTTGCAAGGGGCGTGTGTGCCTGGTGTGAGGGGTAGATCAAGCAGGACAGTTGACAATCCTGAGCGGTGGTGGGAGAAGGTGCGGGGCTGCACTATCCGGCTCCCGCTCCCTTACCGCTCTGATTTTCTATTGACCGGCACGAGATGTCAGACGTGGAGCGCTACAACTGTAGCCCCGCTTCGATCTTCGCGAGCGTGCGCCGCGCCATTGCTAAATTTGCCTGGGCTTTATTCAAGACCACGTATAAGAACACTGTGCTGTCTGATCCGAGCGGTCGAATAAGATGATACTGCGTGCTCAAGGTGATGAGGATATCTTCGATCTGTCCCTGGATGCCAAGATCCTCCATTGTTCGCAGCTTGGCCTTTACGACTTCAGTATTGCCGGCAGCCGCGATATCGAGATCTATGCCGCCGCCACCAATCGTCCCGAGCGCCATACCGGAGGTCATATCTACTAAGGCCGCGCCGAGCGCGCCGCCCATGGTCATCACTTCGTTAAGGGTTTGCGTTACATCCATCGTGGTCATCGTTCAGAAACCTTTCCTGGGTGTTAAGCCGCCGGCGCAATCACCGTGCTTGAATGTTAAGTGTCTTGGATGTTGCTGTTGCTGCGTCAGCGATATGTCTAGGCACTGACTTGCAGCTCCTGAAGGCGGGCAGGCACCTCGGTCAGATCCGAGCTCGTAGCTAAGATTCGCTGCTCCGCGACGGTCCACAGCACATCTGTCAGTACGGTCGCATTGGCGTTCAACAGGAACTGCAACGAGCTATGGGGGCGTATCAATAAGGTAGGTAGTTTGGGATCTGCGCTTGCAATCGTACGGAGTACTTCTGCATAGCGGTCGGTTGGAGGTAGATATTCGATGATGGCTGCGTGGAGGCGTGTGAGCGGGAGGATCTCGGCGACCTCCTGAAGGTTTTCTGCCTCAATAACATACATCTCGGGGGCGACGGACTGGATCAGCGCGACGAGTTGCTGTCGCGTTGATACACACGAATGCATGAGGAGTAGAAACATTAGTCCTGTCCTCCCGATTCCATCATGCGGACCGGCGCTTACGCCACGACTCAGGGTCGAGGGGGGTCGCGATCATGGTCGGGTATTGGTGGGTGATCTACTAAACGGCGACGTGGGGCATGTGACGTCCTCTTGCTGCGGGGTCCAACAGTGAATGTCCGTATACTATAACATGAGTCCGTGATATCGGAAGGTTGTTTAGCAGCGAATAAGCGGCTGATGATGTCAATGCTGCCTGCAACATACGTGATTGGGCTAAAGATCACAGTTTCAGGGCAGCGGCGCTATGCCCTCGGCCTGCACCACCCATGTGCCATCGTCGGGAAAGCCGGGAGCCGACCGCGACGGTCCGCCGTCCCAGCCGGCCACCATCAGCGCGACCGCTGCCAGCAAGCCACCGTTACCCGGCAGATACAGGGGCAGACGGGACGGAACCTGCATATTATGCCCGTTGGGTAAGTAGGTGTTCTTGGGCATATCGAGCAGCAGCCCGTCGATCGCACTCGCAGCGTCGCCGAGCCGCGCCGCGCACATCGCCAATACCGGATAATCCCAGCCCCAGGTGCTCGGCCAGTCCCACTCCTGCCGCACGCTTGCCAAGGTTCGACGCATAATCTCGGGGTTGATCAGCGGAGTCTCGGGCAGGAAGCCAAGCGCCATCAACATCGACGGGTGGTCAGTGCGGATCGTGTAGGGCGGCGTTTCAATGGCGGGGTAGATTCCGTCGCGAGGCATCGGCGCTGGCAGGCCGCGCTTCACGCGCTCCCACTCGGGGTGGCGCTCCATGCCGAGACGCTCGCGCCAGCGCTGCGCCGTTTCTAAGCCCCAGTACCAGTAGGCCAGCTCAAAGGTCGGATTGCGAACCGTGGTGCGGATGTCCGCGTACGATTCCTGGGCGGGAATTAGCGGCGGCGCGAGGATGTAGCGCTGGCCGTCGAGCTCGGGCACCGGCTGGGCAAACGAGCTCATGAACTCCGCCGTCGCGAAGACGATCTCGCAGTAGCGCTCCAACGTTTCGCGGTCGCGATGCACGCGCCACAGCAGCTCGGCGCAATAGATCGGGTGCGGCTGCTGCCAGATCAGGAAGGCACCAACCGTACTGGGCGTTTCGCGACCGTCAGGCCCGACCTGCTTGGGCCAGCGCGCCCCGCGATAGCCTTGCCGGCACGCGGTCGCCTGCGCGACGGGCAAGATCCGCTGATACCAGGGCAGGCTCTTTTCCAGCAGCTGCGGACGGCCCCACAGTGCGAAGTGCGCGGCGTGCCACCAGTGCATTTCCAGGTGGAACTTGCCGTGCCAGGAGTTACAAACCAGTCCGGTCTCTTGGGGCGGCAGGCTGCCGGCGCAGTTGATGGCTGTGAGATATTGCGACAGCACGATCCGCCGCTCTAGCTCGGGCGCGCGCGGGTCGGAAGAGCCGCTGAGGTCGACTGCGCCGCCGCTCTGCCAGAACGCGGCCCAGTGCATCGCCGCAGCGTTCCGTGTCTCAGCGAACGCGGGCAGCGCCAGGCTGATCGGCGTCGATGCGAACGCGATGCTGAATTCGAGCGTATCTGTGCCTGGCGCTGCGAGCCGGTACTGGTGTGTTCCCGTTTGGCTGAATGCGCCGTTCTCACTCCACGCCAGGGCACAGTAGTAGCGGTCGTCGTCAAGAATGCGAGTGAAGCTGCAGCCAGTCGCCGACAGCGCGCAGTCGGTCTGGTGTCGTTCCGGCGCTGTCCAGTCCGCCGCCGTGGCCCAGCCGGTGGAGGCGTAGGGAAACGCGATCTTCACGGCCAGTCGTCCAGCGGCGATCAGCGGCGATTCAATGCGTACCGCGATCAGGTCGCGTGTGGGATGCGCCACCGTCAGCACCCGTACCGGTTGTCCGTCAAAGCTGAAGCTGCTGGACAGCAACGCCTGCCACAGGTCAAGCGTCTGCTCGGTCACGGTCAGATCGCCGATCCGTGCGGGCGTCGCGTCTGGTCCGGCGTGGCGCAGATCAAGACCAATCTGGCCGAGGTCGAGCCGCTGCGGGTTATTGTACAGCCATGCTCCTGCCGCCTGGCCTGCTTGTCCGCGCCGCGCCCCGATCACTTCGTAGCCGTCGGCGTAGGTCACCGGTCCGCGCGGCGTCGCATACGCTGAGAGCGCAGCGTCCAGCTGATAGCCCTCCGGGTTAGGCATTGTGTGCCAGCCCCACTGTGCTTGCGTGGCGATAGGCATGCCGAAGCCGGCGGTATCAACTGGTGTCTCCTGTGTGTGCGCCAGACCCTGGGAGTGAAACTCGGGGAAGGTTTGCAGGCCGGTGATGTCGGCGGTAAAAGCGAACTCGCCGTTGCCGACCGAGAGCGGCGACATGGCGTCTGGACGCGTCAGGGTGATGCGATGCCGAGCTACCAGGGCCGCGCGGTCGATTGCCATTGTTTGATGCTCCTCCCTTGAGCAATCGTGTGGTCGCGCTACGCCGGCAGCCGGAATGAGCGCCAGGATTTCTATGGCCTCCCAGCGTGTTACGGAGGAAGGATCGAAGAATGGAAAGGCGCGGGGTCGTATGACCTCACGCCTTTTGTAGCCGCCACGTTCGCCGGACGTCACTTGACTGCCAGCCGCTCGATCAACGCTTGCAAGGCCTCGGCGGCCTGGTCAGCCGGGGCTTGTCCAAACGCGACCTGCTGGCCGAT